>JAEYRK010000087.1 GCA_023435645.1 Bacillota bacterium | reverse complement strand
ATGGTATAATGCTTGGTAAAGGAGACGTTTGTATATGAATATGAAACCATTGGCCATTGGTAACCTGATCGCCAGATTTCCAATCATTCAGGGAGGTATGGGAGTCGGTATCAGCAGAGGGAAGCTGGCAGGAGCAGTAGCGAGGGAGGGTGGAATCGGAATCATCTCAACGGCTCAGATTGGCTATGATGAGCCGGATTTTGAAAGGCATCAGATGGAAGCAAATCTGAGGGCAATTGGTAAGCACCTTGCGTTTGCAAGGCAGAATGCATGCGGTGGCATCGTAGGAGTGAATATCATGGTAGCGACCAAGCAGTATGAATGCTATGTCAGAGCTGCCTGTGAGGCAGGTACGGATGTAATCATATCCGGTGCTGGGCTCCCGATAACTCTTCCTGAGCTGGTACGGGGCTATCATACGAGGATTGCCCCGATTGTATCAAGTCTCAAGGCTACCAATGTCATCCTAAAAATGTGGGACAGAAAATATCAGACGACTGCGGATTTTATTGTGATAGAAGGACCCAGGGCAGGGGGACATCTGGGATTTACGAAGGATCAGCTGGAGCAATTTGATGAGCTTTCTTATGAGGCTGAAATCAAAAGCATCATCGCATATAAGAAGGAATATGAAGAAAAGTATCAGAGGAGGATTCCTGTTATCTTGGCAGGCGGAATCTTTGACCGGGAGGACATCCGCCATGCACTTTCCCTTGGTGCGGATGGGGTACAGATTGCATCAAGATTTGTAGTGACGGAGGAATGCGACGCCAGTGAGGAGTATAAGCAGGCCTATCTTGGTGTAAGGAAGGAAAATATTCAGATTGTCACCAGTCCGGTGGGAATGCCGGGTCGTGCCATATTCAACTCCTTTCTGGAGCGGGTTAATGTCAGCAGGATACCGGTGAAAAAATGCTTCAACTGTCTTGAACACTGCAATCCGAAGGAAACCCCTTATTGTATCACAAAGGCGCTAATTGAAGCCGTTAAGGGTAATATTAAGGAAGGGCTGGTATTCTGCGGAGAGAATATACACCGTCTGAAGGAAATGACCACAGTCAGAGCCCTATTTGAAGAGCTGGTATTCTGATAGAGCTTATTAAAGTATTGTGATTAAGGTCTAATGAAAACAGAAGCAAAAGTGTGACTTGAATCACAGAATATTCTTCCAAACCAATCTATGATATAAGAAACATAAATCATCGTTAAGTCTATGGTGGAGGATGGATTATGGAGATGATTGAGCTTAATGGCTTTTCTGATATTCTTAAACCGGGGATGCTACAGACAGCGGGCAGGTTTATGACAATTTCAAAGGGAGCAGTGTTAAAGAGACTAAGTCTAGATCAAATCAAAGAATCTCTATCAGCAAAAGGATATGAAATTACTGGATGACATATATTATATTTAATATGGAGGAGATACTATGACAAAACAACAGGTTGGTGTGATCGGACTCGCTGTAATGGGAAGAAATCTGGCATTGAATATTGCAGATCATGGATTTTCCGTCGCAGCCTATAACCGTTCACCGGAAAAGACGCAGGAATTAATGAAGGAAGCAGAGGGAAAGGATATTATCGGGACTTATTCCCTAAAGGATTTTATAGATGCCTTGGAACTACCCAGAAGAATCATACTGATGGTGCAGGCAGGGGATGCAGTGGATCAAACCATCCGGCAGCTGCTGCCACTGATCAGTAAGGGAGATCTGATTATGGATGGTGGTAATTCCAATTACCAGGATACCATCCGCAGAAGCAAGGAGCTTGAGGATGCCGGCTATCATTTCCTGGGAACCGGTATTTCCGGAGGAGAAGAAGGAGCCAGGAAGGGCCCTGCGATCATGCCCGGCGGTGATGAAGCCGCTTATGGGATGCTGGAGCCGGTCCTTACTGCGATAGCTGCTAAGGTGGAGGATGAGCCCTGCTGTACCTATATCGGTAAGGAGGGAGCAGGACATTTCGTTAAAATGGTCCATAACGGAATCGAATATGCGGATATGCAATTAATTTGTGAGGCTTACGATATCTTGAAGCGGGCCATCGGCCTCACACCTCCTGAATTCCATAAGGTGTTTTCTGATTGGAACAGGGGAGAGCTGAACAGCTATTTGATTGATATAACAGCAGACATCTTTACAAAAAAGGATCCGGAGACAGGGAGATACCTGGTGGATCTTATTTTGGATTCTGCAGGACAGAAGGGAACCGGTAAATGGACCGGGCAGATCTCATTGAATCTGGGAGTGCCTACCCCTACGATCACTGCAGCCGTATATGAGAGATATTTGTCCTCGATGAAGGAGGAGCGGGTCCACGCCAGCGGCATACTGAAGGGACCTGTTTTATTGGAGCATGCTTCCGGGGATATGGTGGAGGCAGTAAGGCGGGCGCTCTATGCCAGCAAGATTTGCTCCTATGCTCAGGGCTTCGGACTGATGAGGGCTGCCTCTATTACCTATGGATGGGAGCTTAGACTAGGAGATATTGCGAAGATTTTTAGAGGCGGCTGTATTATCAGAGCACAGTTTTTGAATCATATTATGAGAGCCTATGAGAAGAACCCTAATCTGAACAATCTGTTACTGGAGGATTATTTCCGGGATATCGTGGGTCAGTACCAGGTAGAGTGGAGAGAGGTGGTTAAGCTGGCAATTACAGCGGGAATATCGGTACCTGGCTTTAGCAGTGCACTTGCTTATTATGACAGCTACCGATCCGAGGAGCTTCCGATGAATCTCTTGCAGGCACAAAGGGATTATTTTGGCGCCCACACCTATCAGAGAAAGGATAGGGACGGTGTGTTCCATACCCAGTGGTAGCAGAGAAATATACAGGAAAGCTAGTAAAGGGCACCAAGTACAGGGAAGCAAGTACAGGGAAGCAAGTACAGGGAAACAAGTATAGGAAAGCTAGTACAGGGCACCAAGTACAGGGCTCCAAATACAGGGCATCATATACATTACACCAAATACAGACACCAGGTAAAGGCTATAAATACTCTGTCCACAGGTGAGTCTATGATTGATTAAATTACTGACATCAATTAGATAAGCGGATTTTATATAGCATTAGCCGCTAAGATACAGGAAGGAGGAATTCGTATGAATGTGGAAAATGGGAATCATCAGGGGGATGATAGTTTGGCAGCAATTTTAGTGATTTTTGGCGGTACCGGCGATCTGACCCATAGGAAGCTGATGCCCGCCTTATATAATATGCTTTTGGACGGATTACTCCCGAAGCATTTTAAAGTGGTAGCCGTCGGTCGCAGGGATAAATCGGAGGAAGAATACCGGAAGGATATCCATGATTCCGTTGAAAAGCACTCCAGAAATAAATTGAATGAGGATCAATGGATGCTATTGAAGGAAATGATCCATTATTACCAGTTTGATTTTACGGACAAATCTGGTTACCAGGGTTTGAAAACATACTTAACGGAGCTTGACAAAATCAGTGGAACAGAGGGAAACAGGGTATTCTATCTGGCGGTGGCACCGGAATACTTTGAAACTATTGTACAGGGGCTTCAGGCCAGTGATATGGCCAGATCTCAGGGAAGCTATAGCAGGCTGATTATAGAGAAGCCCTTCGGGAAGGATTTGATTACTGCCAGCAACCTGAATAATAAGCTCTTAGAGGTTTTTGATGAAAGCAGTATCTACCGAATCGATCATTACCTTGGGAAGGAAATGATCCAGAATATTATGGTATTGCGATTCTGTAATTCCATCTTTGAGTCCATATGGAATAATAAGTTTATTGATAATATACAGATATCCCTGACAGAGAAGCTGGGTGTTGGAACAAGGGGCGGTTATTATGAGCATTCCGGTGCCATGAGGGATATGCTTCAGAACCATATCCTGCAGATATTATCCCTGGTGGCGATGGAACCACCGGTTAATCTGAAGACGGATTCCATCCGTACAGAGAAGCTTAAGGTGATACAGGCAATCGAGGATATCAGTCCGGAGTTCTTAAGAGATAATGTGGTTTTCGGACAATATGGCAGAGGTACGATAGATGGAGCACCGGTTCCCGGATATCAGGAGGAATCCAATGTCCCGGCGGATTCAAATACCGAAACCTTCGTTGCCCTGAGGCTTCACATCAATAATTTCAGATGGGCAGGAACCCCCTTCTATATTCGAACAGGAAAACGGTTGGGAAGTAGCTCAGCTGAGATTGTGATTCAGTTTAAGGACCTGCCGAATATCCTTTATTTCAAGGATAAAAACATTCAGGAGCCGAATCTGCTTGTCATCAGGATTCAGCCCAATGTCGGCGTTTTCTTCCAGTTCAATACAAAGGACTTCAGCACCCATAATGATATCATACCTACAAAGATGGATACCAGCTATGTCAGCCCGACGCAGGGAAACACACCGGAAGCCTATGAACGGCTGATTTATGATATTCTCCGCGGGGATGCCACTCTGTTCTCCCGTTGGGATGAAGTGGAGGCAGCCTGGACCGTTGCTGACCGGATCATTCGTTACAGAGAGCAGAGAAGAGCGAAATTTCCGAATTATGATGCAGGCTCCATGGGTCCTGTGAGAAGCTTTGAGCTGCTGGCAAGAGACGGAAGGAAATGGTGGACCATATAATTAATAAGGAGGTTTTGGGATGAATATAGCTACGGACAGGATGCAAATTTATGATATCTCCACGCCTATTATGCCCTCGATGCCAGTCTACAAGGGTAAGGAGGAGAAAAGGCCGGAGCTTCGCGTTGTCAGTGATTTCAATACAGGAACCGTATATGAAAGCAAGCTTCATATGAATCTCCATACGGGAAGCCATATCGACCGCTCACTTCATATGATCCCTGAGGGTACTACGGTGGAAACACTTCATTTATCCCAGGTAGTAACCCCTTGCCGGGTTCTGGACTTAACGAAGGTTCGGGAGAAGATCACGATGGAGGACCTAGCAGGTAAAGAGATTCCGGACGGAAGCTTTCTGCTACTTAAGACCAGGAATTCCTTTGAGGATATTTTAGAAAAGGAGTTTGTCTATCTGGACAAAACAGGAGCGGAGTATTTAAAGGGACATAGAGTCATCGGTGTCGGAATTGATTCCCTCGGGATCGAGCGGAATCAACCGGAGCATGAAACCCATATTCAGCTTTTTGAGATAGGTGCTGTCATTTTAGAAGGATTATGCCTGAAGGACATCGAGGAAGGAGAATATCTATTATCCGCAGCTCCGATCATGATAAGAGGGGCAGAAGCAGCACCGGTCAGAGCATATTTGATCAAGTCATGATAAATAATCATCTGTTGACAGATACTATGGATAAGAATAAGATAAAATAGGTTATTTAGGGAAGAATTGATTACTATTTTATGAAAACACAGAGAGGATCTATCAACAGGATGAACAAGAGAATTTATGGACTAGTTACTGCAATTACCATGATTACCGGAATCGTGATCGGTTCCGGTATATTTTTTAAATCAGATGATATTCTGCTTTACACCGAAGGTAGTGTTCTGCTTGGGATTATTGTATTTATCATAGCTGCCTTCGCCATTGTCTTTGGATGCCTGGCAATTTCCCAGCTAGCCTCCAGAACCGACAAGCCGGGGGGCTTAATCTCCTATGCAGAGGACTTTGTCGGCATGG
>JAEYRK010000107.1 GCA_023435645.1 Bacillota bacterium | reverse complement strand
ATCAATTATGCTTCGTCCTCGGCATCCTCTTTCTTTTTTCTGCCGGTTATCTTAGCTAATAAGACTACGATTAAGGTAAGTAAAAGAATAACGAAAAAGACACTGAACATTCCTTTACCCATGATTTCAAGAGATGTTGTAAAATCCTGTCCCATGATTGCTCTCATAATGACTCCTTTCTTATTCCAAGCAAGTTTTCTGATATGATAAAGCTCCAGATCCCTGCATCAGATGTACTGATCCGAGGCATTAGCCCAGGATATCCAACAATAATTTAATTACGACGCCGCCTGCAACAACGGAACCGATCTGACCGGATACGTTAGCACTGATGGCATGCATCAGCAGATGATTGGAGGGATCCTCCTTCAGACCCATTTTCTGCACCACACGGGCCGACATGGGGAAGGCAGAGATACCGGCAGCACCAACCATGGGATTGATCTTTTTGCCCTTCGGAAGGAACAGGTTCAGAAGCTTTGCAAATAAAACTCCGCCGATGGTGTCGAATACGAATGCTACCAGACCTAAGCCCATAATCATCAGGGTCTTCCAGTTGATGAAGTCATCCGCAGTCATCTTGAAGGAAATCGTAATACCAAGTAACAGGGTAATCAGGTTGGGAAGAACGTTCTGTGCTGTATCAGAAAGAGAATTAAGTACACCGCATTCGCGGATTAGATTTCCGAACATCAGGAAGCCAACTAGGGCTACGGACATCGGTGCTATGATACCGGCGATGAAGGTAACGATAATCGGGAACAAGATCCTGGTTGTCTTAGTAACGGATTTCGGATTGTACTCCATACGAATCAGACGTTCCTTCTTGGTAGTTACAGCTTTGATGGCCAGAGGCTGTACGATTGGAACCAATGCCATATAGGAATAAGCGGCAACGGCAATGGGACCCAAATAATCGGATTTCAGAATATTAGCTACCAGAATGGAGGTAGGACCGTCAGCTGCACCGATGATACCGATGGAAGCCGCATCATTTAACGGGAAATTAAGTAATACTGCTATCGTGATTGTAGCAAAAATACCGAACTGTGCAGCTGCACCGAAGAGGAACATCTTCGGATTGGAAAGCAGGGGGCCGAAGTCAATCATTGCTCCAATTCCGATAAATAACAGAATCGGTAAAGCTTCGGAGGCATTAATGCCTGTCTCAAATAACCATTCGATAATACCCTCATGGCCTAATACGCCGGTGCCGGGAATATTAACCAGAATAGCACCAAGCCCCATGGGAAGCAACAGGGAGGGCTCCAGTCCCTTACCAATCGCCAGCCAGATTAATAGAAAGCCGATGAGATACATGACACATTGTTGCCAAGTGATGTCCATGATACCTGACAATAAAAATTCCATAATAACGTCCTCCTTAGCATATATATATGAATGAAAAAACAAAATCAAATTGGTTTTATTGTAGTACACGAGGACTAGGTATGTCAATGCTGTTTCTCAAGTTTTTACCAAAGTAAATACAAGTTTTTAGACAGAAGGAATACTTTTATTTTGCTGTTATTTTTTCCAGACATTACATAAAGTAAATATCACGGAAAAGCAATCGGGCAGTTATGCAAAGTCAATAAATTTAATAGGGGTATTCTGTACAAATTGCACAGAACTACTGGTAAATTATTATAGCAACCATGGACAGGATATACATAATGCCATATGTAGAAGATCGTTTACTTTGCTATTGCACTAATTTTCTAAACATGGTAACATCAATGATGTGGCTTGAAATAGCTATAAAATATATGATAGGGAGATGAGCATTTTGAATTTGACTTTCTTTCAAGTAGCATCAATTGTCGTTTCTGTTTTAGCTTTTGGTACGGCACTCTGGCTCTATCGGTGGGTAGCGAAACAGCCGTCCTCTAACGCTAGGGTAGCAGAAGTTGGTAAGCTGATCAAAAATGGCGCCAATACTTTCCTCGCGAAAGAGTACAAAACCCTGTTACGCTTCTGTTCCGTTGTAACAGTCCTTATCCTCGTATTTCTTCCCTCTCCGATCTGGAAGGGCGAAATCGTGGAAAATATCACGATGGCTGTATCTTATGTATTTGGAACAGTATTCTCAGGAATTGCAGGTAAGGTTGGTATCAGTATTGCAACCATAGCAAATGTTAAGGCTGCAGAAGCAGCAACAAGGGGAATTAAACCCTCCTTCATGTCCGGCTATCGCGGTGGCGCGGTTATGGGTATGGCGGTAGTAGGCTCCAGCCTATTGGGTGTAACCGTGGTTTATATGATCACAGGAGATACAACCGCATTATTAGGCTTCTCCTTTGGTGCAAGCTCCTTAGCTCTGTTTGCGAAGGCGGGTGGCGGTATCTTCACAAAGACTGCGGATGTCAGCGCTGACCTGGTTGGTAAGGTAGAGCTTGGTATTCCCGAGGATGATCCGAGAAACCCTGCAGTTATCGCAGATAACGTAGGTGATAACGTTGGTGATGTGGCCGGTATGGGTGCGGATTTATTTGACTCCAACGTAGCTTCCATGGCAGCGGCTATGGTTATGGCAGCTTCCATCGGTAATATTGAGAAAAATATCAGCATGGTAATCTGTTATGCAGCAATCGGCCTACTGGCTTCCATTATCGGTGTATTCACCGCTAATATGAAGGAAGGCGGCAGCCCGACCAGAGCACTTAATACAAATACATATGTTACGACTGTCATCTATGGCGTTATGACAGCAGCTGCAACCTATTTCTTTAATTTTGAATGGCGTATTTGGGCAGCCAGTGCGATCGGCTTAGTTGTAGGTACGATCATTGGTATCGCCAGTGACTATTTCACAGATGATAGTAAACCCCCGGTTCATAAGGTTGCTAAGGCCTGTGAATCAGGTCCTGCCTTTACGATTATTTCCGGTATTTCCTACGGATTTCTCAGTGCTCTTCCTGCAATGATCGGTATCGGTGTTTCAGCCCTTGCCGCTTACAATGTAGTAGCGCCTCTGGGTGCGGTGACAGGTGATGAGGTTAGCTACGGTATGTTCGGTATCTCCATGGCAGCAGTTGGCATGCTTTCCATCGTTGGTATGATCATCTCCAATGATGCGTATGGTCCTATCGTTGATAATGCCCGCGGTCTGGTTGAGATGGGTGATTTAGGTGATAAGGCTCTTGAGATCACTGACTCCTTAGACAGTGCCGGCAATACCGTTAAAGCAGTTACCAAGGGCTTTGCCATCGGTGCAGCAGGCCTTACAGTAATCGCTCTGTTAGGTGCATTCATTACCGAGGTAAACGATGCAGCCGCTACACTTGGCGTAACCGGAATTACCAATGGCTTTGATATAACCAACCCTACCGTATTCTTCGGTCTGCTGGTTGGTGCAGCGATTCCTCCGGTATTCTGTGCTATGCTGATGCTCGGTGTTGACCGTAACGCTCAGAGAATGGTTGCAGAAATTCATCGTCAGTTCAAGGAAATCATTGGCTTAAAGGAGGGCAAGAAGGGGGTAGTCCCTGAATACGATAAATGTATCGAAATTGCTACCCATGGTGCCATCAAAGAATTAATTCCTGCTGGCTTACTGGCAATCCTGTCAACCCTGGTGGTTGGTTTTGTAGGTGGTGTGGAGGCAGTTGGCGGCTTCATCACCGGTAATATCGTCAGTGGTCTGATCTTTGCATTATTCATGTCAAACGCAGGAGGTCTGTGGGATAATACCAAGAAGTATATTGAAGCCGGCAATCAGGGCGGCAAGAACTCTGAAGCCCACAAAGCCGGAGTTGTTGGTGATACCGTAGGTGATCCCTTCAAGGATACCGCCGGTCCTTCCATCAACACTCAGATTACGGTAGTTACTCTGGTAGCTTCCCTGGCAGCATCCCTGTTCCTTCAGTTCAACATCATGGGATTATTCTAATTCAGAAATGGAAAAGATAAGAAGCAAGCGCTTGCTTCTTCTATACAAGATGAGGCGGTAAACTTAGGTTTCCGCCTCATCTTGTTATATGAAACCGCAGTGAAATCATATGAGAGAAGCTGCTATCATAGTGCAGACCTGCGATAGAAGGTCTAGTCGATTGATCTACCAATAGGGAGATAGATGTCCATCTCACAGTAGGAGTCACTGCAGATGGTCAAATCCATCCGTTCAAAATGATAGGGCTGATTCTGTTGATGCTTGGTATTCATAATCCAATAGTCTGTATAGTCATAGAGTTCCTTTAAGGTCTTGTAATTTAACTGAGTGGGTGCGTGAAGACCGACATAGCGGAAGACTGCATATTCTTGTGCGGGTATGGCCATTGCCACGAAGGGAGCTTCCGGCTTATTAAGTACTTCTGTTTCCACACAGGGGATATAATCATTGCTGATACTGGGATTGGGAAGGTACTTAATAATGGCAAGATAAAACTCCTCATTGATCCGGTGTGGAACCTGCTTCAAAAATTGGTTGCGGAAGAGCTCGGCTACCTTGTTCGCCGTAAATTGCTCCAGGTTTTCAACATGGAAGATTTCTTCCTTGATCCCTTGGATATAAAACTGCGGTCTGATTACCATTCTGGGCTGTATAACGAAGCCCTGATCGATTCCCGTCAGGGTTTTGGTATCCAGCTTCTGCTCAATCGGCAGCTCGATTTTTAGTCTCCGGTATCTGGCTGGTGTAATCCCGAATAGATTCTGGAATGCCCGTATGTAGGATTGCTCATATTCAAATTGATACTTTAAGGCGATATCGATAATTTTTAGGTGGGAGTGAATCAGGTCATGAAGGCTTAAGCTCAGACGGCGCCCACGGATATAGGAAATCAGCGGTTTGCTGCACAAAGATTTGAATAGCCGCTCAAGGTGATATTTTGAAATACCAACCTTCTTTGACAGCTCATCCAGGGTAAGAGGATATAGCAAATGCGCCTCAATCACATCAATCGTAGTTTCAATTAGGGAGATCTGATTTCTATTCATGTTGAACCCTTTCTGTGCATTCTCTTGCCGGAGGCTGATCCCTGAAGACTCCTGTGGAAATGATCCTTGTTTTTTGATCTTCTCCGGTGAAACTTAGCAAGAAATGTTAATTTTCACTATTGCCCTAATTATATAATAAGCCCAGTAGTATGTAAATAAAATGCTGGGAGGAGGAACAATGAAAAGAATACTATTCTTGTTTTGTTGTTTGATGATGCTGTATACATTAGCAGCCTGCAAGAAGGAGGATGCTGTAATGATTGAGGATAAGGAGCAAAAGGAATCGGTAGCTGCATCGGAAGAAGCTGATAAAGCTGCTGTGTCAGAGGAGCAGAAGGAAGACGAACAGGCAGAACGTGCCAATGTGGCAGTGAGTGAAGAGAACGCTGCGAAGGATACAGGGGCTTCTGAGGAAGCAGGAAGGGAGACAGTGGTTGAGGGGGATTATTATATAGAAGAAACCTTTACCTCTACCGCATTGGCATCTGCAAAGGATGGGAGTAGTCCTACGAAGGAGCTTAAGATCTATCTCCCTCCCAGCTATTATTCTGCTGGGAAGAGGTATCCTGTGGTATACTTTTTTCATGGCTTTGGGGATTCTATGAGTTTTATCATCGCTCGTCGGTTTCTGTTTCATCAGTTCATGACGCAATCAGGGAATAAGGAATTTATTGTGGTGGAAGTAGATGGGTCGAGAGCGAACACCTACCAGGGATCCTTCTGGATGAATTCCCCGGTTACAGGTATGTGGGAGGATTATGTAATGGATGAAATAATCCCTTATATCGATAAAACCTATCACACCATTGCCAAGGCAGAGTCCAGGGGAATTGCAGGATATTCTATGGGCGGCTATGCTAGCCTCAACCTGTCCCTGCGCCATCCGGATGTATTTTCCTCCGTGCTTGCTCTCTGTCCCGGCGTGCTGAAGGAAGGCTCCATGCAGATTGCCATGGACTCCTGGAGGGGGGATACTATCTTTTTAACCTGCTATGGTCAGACCTTTGCACCAAATGAAGCGAAGGAAACTATGTGTGATATTCCGACAATGGACGGAACTCCTGAGGACAATGAAATCATTCAAAAATGGGAAAGCGGCTTTAGTGATTGGGATGATAAGCTGGAAGCCTACCTGGTGAAGAAGCTGCCCCTGAAGGCAATCCATGTGATCAATGGAACCATGGATTATTATCAATGGATCCCGGAGGGCTGTGCGGATCTTTCCGAACTGATGACCGCAAAGGGCATAGACCATACGTTAAGCAACTTAAATATTGGGCATACCTTCCCGTCAGGTTATGAGGAGGATTATTTTGTGCCCTTCTTCTCAGAAAATTTGGAATTTGAGGAGTAATATAGTACAGCAACTGCTTCATCATAAGGGCTGATTCTGGTCACTGAAGGATATAGGGAGTTCCTATATTGTTGAGGGTAATCAGAAGGCAGCCCTTTTCGTAATAACGAAGTAAAGTGTCTGATGAGTCAGCTGGGAAAATCGATGCTTTTTTCGGTTCCTAACCATGGTATCGGTAGACCGGATCCCCTTGTTTTCGTGTCTGCTTTTATACGGAGTTATGTTGCCATTTCATGGATGATGTTGTATAATGATAAGGAGACAACAAGATGTAGTGATTTTAGAGATTACGAAGAATTATCGGTGTCCATGACCTCATTTCAAAAGATGAACCTCGGAGGTGGCAATGAGAAAGAAGCTTCTGATAATTGGAGTACTATTTACGATGATCATCCTGTTATCCGGCTGCAGCTCGGCAGGAGGATATTACCGAAGCGGTAAGAAGAACTTTGTCAGTGGAAATTATGAAGCGGCAGCGGACTATTTTACCAAGGCAATTACAAAGAACCCGAACCGTGCAGACTATTATATTGACTATGGAATGGCATTGATTTCACTGGAGCGCTATGATGAGGCGATAGAGCAGTTTGACCGTGTTTACATGGATAAGGATGTCTTGATGGTCAGGGAGAATAATAAGAGAGCGCTGCGAGGAAAGGGCATCGTAGCTTACTGTATACAGAGCTATCAGGAGGCGATCAGCCAATTTGATGCGGCATTGGCAATCAATGCATTATCGGATCTCGATGTGGATATATTGTACTATAAAGGGAATGCTCTGATTAAAACAGGAGCTTATGAGGAAGCAAGGGATTCCTATACCCGTATCATTGAGCGAAACAGTAAGGAAGCCGAAGCTCTCAGTATGCGGGCCTATACTTATCTGAAGGCCGGAGAATTTGATAAGAGCCTGGCAGACTATGAGGAAGCGATCAGGCTTAAGCCAAACCATTATGAATACCACTTCGGCAAGTATGAGCTAATGCTGGAGAAAAAGGATGAGGCGGGGGCTGCTGCCGTACTTAGCCAGGCCGCAGCAATTGAGGCCGTATCCAAGGAAGATCGCTATCATCAGGCGAGGATACGCTATTATCAGGGAGATTATGAAACAGCTTTGGCGGAGCTTTCCGAGGGCTTTGCCCAGGGCTTTCCGGAAGCACATTTTTATATTGGTGAGATCTATGCGAAGCAGAAGGATTACGCTACAGCAATCTATTATTATGAGAAATACATCGAGAAGGATGATGTGACTGAGTCTTCTGTCTACAATCAGGTCGCTTTTTGCTATATGAAGCAGGGAGATCATTCCAAGGCCCTGCGTTTTCTGGAAAAGGGAATTAGCATGGGAGATGCTGTTACGATGAAGGCATTAAAGAGGAATGAGATTATCGCCCTGGAGTATCTGGGACAGTTTGATACTGCCCAGGAGAAGCTCAGCAGCTATCTGTCTGCGTATCCAGAGGATCAGGAAGCGGCCAGGGAAGTTAAATTTCTAAATTCCCGTAGGATTGATCATAGTAATAGAGCGGAGGAAGAAGATAGCGGAGCATAAGAGGCAGACACCGGAGAAGATCATAACATGGGAAAGTAGAATAAGATAAGAGAATGTAATCTGTTCTCTTTATCTATAGAAGAAACACTATTTTTGATTTGCGGCAGGAGAGTAGCATATGGCAGAGTTATATGAGATAAAGGAGCAGCAGGAGCGCTTTGTATTAGTAGGAGTTGCTGTTGCGGATAATGACGATACAGCAGAGTCCCTGAATGAATTGGAGGAGCTCTGTGAAACAGCCGGAGCTATCACAGTCGGCAAGGTGATACAGAACCGCGAGAGCATCCACCCTGGAACCTATATCGGGAAGGGTAAGATGGAGGAGGTAAGGGAGCTGGCCTTTGTAAATGATGCAACCGGAGTGGTCTGTGATGATGAATTAACACCAGCTCAACTGAAAAATCTGGAGGAGACTCTCCAGCTGAAGGTGCTGGATCGCACTGTATTGATCTTGGATATTTTTGCAGGGCGGGCAAGCACCAGAGAGGGAAAGCTGCAGGTTGAGATGGCTCAGCTAAAATACCGTTCCACCCGATTGATCGGTCTTCGTAATTCCCTATCCAGACTGGGAGGCGGTATTGGAACCAGAGGCCCCGGTGAGAAGAAGCTGGAGATGGACCGCCGGTTGATCAAGGATCGGATCAATCATCTCCGCCGTGAGCTGGAGGAGGTCAAGCAGAACAGGGAGACGGTCAGGAGTCTGCGCAGCAAAAGCAGAATTCCGGTGGTGGCGATTGTTGGTTATACCAATGCAGGGAAATCGACCTTGCTAAATCTTCTGACCAATGCCGGAGTATTGGAGGAGGATAAGCTATTTGCCACTCTGGATCCAACCACTAGAAACTATACCCTAGAGAGCGGACAACAGGTATTGTTCACTGATACAGTAGGCTTTATCAGAAAGCTGCCCCATCATTTGGTGGACTCCTTCCGCAGTACGCTGGAGGAAGCTAAATATGCAGATATCATTCTTCATGTTGTGGACAGCTCAAATCCGGATGCATATAAACAGATGCATACCGTCTATGAAACCCTGAGGAAGCTGGGAATTCAGGACAAGGTGATCATCACCGCCTTTAACAAGCAGGATAAGATAGAAGCAGAGCAGATCATGAAGGACTTCAAAGCAGATTATACAGTGAAGATCTCAGCAAGGACAGGTCAGGATATCCCAAAGCTTCTGGAACTGATAGAAAGAGTGTTGAAGGAGCAAAAGATTTTGCTTGAGAGAGTTTTCTCCTATCAGGAAGCGGGTAAGATTCAAGCAGTTCGTAAATACGGACAGCTATTAGAAGAGGAGTACCAACAGGATGGGATTTATGTGAAGGCATATGTACCCAAGGAGGTAATTGATCAGCTATAGAAGCAGTCGTATCGGCAATAAGGAAATGAAACTTTATAGGAATTAATGACTAATTTAAATACTAGATATAGTGTTGGATTGAAAAAATCTGCATATATCTAGTATTTTTGTATTGACTATCCAATGGTAATCTGGTAGTATAAATCCATAAGAAAAGAGAGTAATATCTCTACGTTTAAGAGAGCGGGAAGGGAGACAATTACATATGATTAGCGTTGTAAAGAGAGATGGGCAGGTTACAGAGTTTACCCTGCAGAAAATCAGTGAAGCAGTTACGAAGGCGTTCAAGGCGACAGAGAAATTATACACAGAGGAGATTATCAATTTAATCTCATTGAGGGTTACATCGGATTTCCAGAAGAAGATCAAAGACAACTCGATCCACGTGGAGGATATTCAGGACAGCGTAGAAAATGTTTTAGAGCAGACCGGCTACACAGATGTGGCTAAGGCCTACATCCTGTACCGTAAGAATAGAGAAAAGATCCGTAATATGAAGTCCACGATTCTTGACTATAAAGAGATTGTGAACAGCTATGTGAAGGAAGAGGACTGGAGAGTAAAGGAGAACTCTACCGTGACCTATTCTGTAGGCGGTTTAATCTTACATAATTCCGGTTCCGTCACAGCCAATTACTGGCTGTCTGAAATCTATGATGAAGAAATAGCGAATGCACATCGTAACGCGGATATCCATCTACATGATCTGTCCATGCTGACCGGATATTGTGCGGGCTGGTCCTTAAAGCAGCTGATCAAGGAAGGACTTGGCGGCATTCCCGGTAAAATAACCTCCTCCCCTGCCAGCCATCTATCCACGCTTTGCAACCAGATGGTAAATTTCCTGGGTATCATGCAGAATGAATGGGCAGGAGCACAGGCTTTCTCCTCCTTTGACACCTATTTGGCTCCCTTCGTTAAGGTTGACAATTTGTCCTATAAAGAAGTAAAGCAATGCATCCAGTCCTTTGTCTATGGTGTTAACACACCGAGTCGTTGGGGGACACAGGCACCCTTCTCCAACATCACCCTTGACTGGACCGTCCCGAATGACCTGGCTGAGCTGCCCTGCATCGTTGGCGGTAAGGAGATGGATTTTAAATACAAGGATTGTAAGACAGAGATGGATATGGTGAATAAGGCCTTCATTGAAATCATGATTGAAGGCGATGCCAACGGAAGAGGCTTCCAGTACCCGATTCCTACCTACTCCATTACCAGAGATTTTGACTGGTCCGATACCGAGAATAACCGTTTGCTATTTGAGATGACTGCAAAATACGGTACACCTTATTTCTCCAATTATATCAACAGTGATATGGAGCCCAGTGATGTCCGTTCTATGTGCTGCAGACTCCGTTTGGATCTCAGGGAGTTAAGGAAGAAAACCGGCGGCTTCTTTGGTTCCGGCGAAAGCACCGGTTCCGTGGGTGTAGTAACGATCAATATGCCTAGAATAGCATATCTGTCAGATAATGAGGAGGATTTCTTTGTACGCCTTGACCGGATGATGGATATCGCAGCGAGATCCTTAAGGGTTAAGAGAGAGGTAATCACGAAGCTGTTAAATGAAGGCTTATATCCGTATACAAGACGTTACCTTGGAACCTTTGAGAACCATTTCTCCACCATCGGTCTGCTCGGCATGAATGAGGTAGGTCTGAATGCGAAATGGCTTGGGAAGGATATGACCCACAAGGAGACAAAGAATTTTGCTGTCAGAACCTTGAACTATATGAGGGAGCGTCTGTCCGATTATCAGGAGAGATATGGGGATCTGTATAACCTTGAGGCAACACCTGCAGAATCCACCAGCTTCCGCCTGGCTAAGCATGACAAAAAGAAATATCCTGAAATTAAGACCGCTGGTAAGCCAGGAGATACCCCTTACTATACGAACAGCTCCCATTTACCTGTAGGCTATACAGAGGATATCTTCGAAGCACTGGATATTCAGGATGAGCTTCAGACCCTCTATACCTCCGGTACCGTATTCCATGCCTTCTTAGGTGAGAAGCTTCCGGATTGGCAGGCGGCTGCGAAGCTGGTAAGGACCATTGCAGAGAATTATAAGCTTCCTTACTATACAATGTCACCGACCTATTCCGTATGTAAGGTTCACGGCTATCTGCCCGGAGAGCAGTTCACCTGTCCTCATTGCGGTGAACATGCAGAGGTTTACAGCCGTATTACCGGTTACTATCGTCCCGTACAGAACTGGAATGAGGGTAAGTCTCAGGAATACAAGAATAGAAGATTATATGACATTGAGAACTCCAGAGAGATGCCGGTGGGTGTTCTGAACCGTTACGCAAATCTCCCGAAGGCAGAGGATAATCTGATGGGTGACGGTCTGTATCTCTTCACCACAAAGACCTGCCCGAACTGCCGGATTGCAAAGGAATATTTAAAGAATCTTCCTTACACAATCGTCGATGCGGAGGAGAATGCAGATCTTACGAAGGAATACAGCATCCTGCAGGCACCGACCTTAATCGAGATTAGGGATGGAGTAGCGAAAAAATACGTCAATGCCTCCAATATTAAGAGGTTTGCAGAGGACCAGCTGGTATTGCTCTAAGAGTTATCACAGCAATCCTATCGGTAGCTTGTTACTAATTAAAATGGCTTTCCCAAAGTATATAGTTGCATGCTGAAACCATTTATACAGTTTCAGCATGCAACAATTATGTATGGGGATAGTTGACTTTTTCCTTGCCTACCCTGAACATATGAGGTAAAATATACACGATAAGTTGAATAGGCCAAGGGATTTGGGAGGAATGAACATGAGCTTAGCGGATAATATTTTTATTAGGATGTGTAAGGACATTCTCGAGAATGGTACCAGTACTGAGGGGGAGAAGGTGCGGCCGAAATGGGAGGATGGCACCTATGCATATACCATCAAGCAATTTGGTGTTGTGAACCGCTATAATCTGTCCAAGGAATTCCCGGCTTTAACGCTCAGGAGATTAGCCTTCAAGAGCTGTATCGATGAGATCCTATGGATCTGGCAAAAGAAATCGAATCATATTCATGACCTGAGCAGTCATATCTGGGATGCCTGGGCAGATGAAGAGGGCTCCATCGGAAAGGCCTACGGCTATCAGCTGGGAGTGAAGCACAAGTATAAGGAGGGAGAAATGGATCAGGTAGATCGTGTGATCTATGATCTGAAGAACAATCCCTACAGCAGGAGGATTATGACGAATATCTATGTTCATCAGGATCTCCATGAGATGAGACTATATCCCTGCGCTTACAGTATGACCTTTAATGTGACTAAGAAGAGGGATAGTGAGCAGCTGGTGTTAAACGGTATCCTGAACCAGAGATCCAATGATATTCTGGCTGCGAATAACTGGAATGTCGGTCAATATGCAGTACTGATGCACATGCTGGCACAGGTCTGCGGCTATGCGGTTGGCGAGCTGGTCCATGTGATTGCTGATGCCCATATCTATGACAGACATATCCCAATCATAAAGGAATTGATCGAACGACCTACCTATGCTGCTCCAACCTTCTGGATAAACCCGGAGGTGAAGAATTTCTATGAGTTTCAGGTGGAGGATTTTGAACTGAGGGATTATCAGTTTGGTCCGAAGGTGGAGAACATACCGGTGGCGGTATAATTTTATTTGAAGCAAGGAACCGACATAAAAGTTCGGAACAAATTTGTGACAATCAGGGTGGAACAGACCCGATGTTTTATAACAAATAGATCAGAAAGGTGGAAGATGCCGATGAATGCAATCGTAGCTGTGGATAGCAACTGGGCTATTGGATACCAGAATAAGCTTTTGGTTAGGATACCGGCAGACCAGCGCTTCTTCAGGGATGAGACGATCCATAAGGCAGTTATTATGGGAAGGAAGACCCTGGAGAGCTTCCCGGGTGGTCAGCCCCTAAAGGAGCGTTTGAATGTGGTGATTACCTCGGATCCAAATTACCGGGTGAAGGATGTCGTCGTTGTTCATAGTATCGAGGAAGCCCTGGAAGCGGTGAAGGATTACCGGAGTGAGGATATCTATGTCATCGGAGGCGAAAGTATCTACAGGCAGATGCTGTCCTACTGTGATGTTGCCCATGTGACTAAGATAGATTATAAATATGCCGCAGATACTTATTTTCCGAATATGGATCAGATGGAGGACTGGGTTCTGACAGGGGAATCAGACGAGCAGACCTACTACGATCTGACCTATGTCTTCTGCAAGTATGAAAGAAAGAAGTAAGCTCTCAGAAAATGGTAATGGTTTAGCCACTCCTTGCTTGCTTCATTACGTAGCCTGAACTACCATGCAATACATTAAATACGGAAACAGCATGAAATAATGCTTGAAATATTCGATCAGGAAGAATACTATAGAGGATATACGAAATGGAAGGATGAAGTGGATGCTGAGTATCAGATACGAAAAAACAAAAACCCCGAAGGAACTGCCCAGCGCAGATAATCCCTTAAAATTCGGAACAATTTTTACGGATCATATGTTTATCATGAACTATACCGCGGGCAAGGGGTGGCATGATGCCAGAGTTGTTCCTTACCAGCCGGTTTGTCTTGATCCATCTGCAATGGTGTTCCATTACGGTCAGGAAATGTTTGAAGGACTGAAGGCATACAAAGCAGAAGACGGAAGGATCTTACTATTTCGCCCGGACAAGAATGCTGAGCGTACCCTTCATACGAATCGTAGGCTTTGTATCCCGGAACTGCTGATTGAGGATTTTGTTCAGGCTGTGAAGGCAATTGTTAAGGTGGACGAAGCTTGGATCCCTACAAAGCCGGGTACATCCCTCTATATCAGACCCTTTATCATAGCAACAGATCCATATCTGGGAGTCAGACCATCCGACACCTATCTGTTCATGATTATCCTTTCGCCGGTTGGACCCTATTATCCTGAGGGACTAAATCCGGTGAAAATCTGGATTGAGGATGAATATGTCAGAGCAGTAAAGGGTGGTATCGGAGAAGCAAAGGCCGGTGGCAACTACGTTGCCTCAATGAGGGCACAAATGAAGGCTCATGAGGAGGGTTATTCTCAGGTATTGTGGCTGGATGGTGTGGAGAGAAAGTATATTGAAGAAGTAGGAGCTATGAACATATTCTTCAAGATTAACAAAACCATAATAACACCACAGCTCAATGGCAGCATCCTTCCCGGGGTGACAAGAGCATCGGTCATTGAACTTTGTAAGGAGTGGGGACTTCAGGTTGAGGAACGGAGAATTTCAATCGAGGAGATCGCTGAGGCTCATAAGAAGAAAACCCTGGAAGAGGTTTTCGGTACCGGAACCGCTGCAGTTGTATCTCCGGTAGGTCAGCTAAGCTGGAAGGAGCATATCATGCAGGTACAGGATGGCATGATCGGTCCGATCAGCCAGAGGCTGTATGATACAATTACCGGAATCCAGCTGGGACGAATCGCAGACACCCATGGATGGACGGTAGAAGTATAGAACGACAAAACATATAGATATAAAAATCTATGTAAATTACAATATGCTATGCCCCCAGGGCAGATGGAGGTAGGAATGAATCAGCTTTATGCAGAAGCAGGTGTAAAAAGAAGGGATTCGGCAGCGTCCATGGGACTTAGGATGCTTATCATCGTTGGTATTATCATTGGCTTCCTGGTAATGTTTCTTGGACAGGTATTGTCCATAGTAGGAATAGCATTGGTGGTTGCAATGTTTTATCTGTACCCGAAGCTAAATGTGGAATATGAGTATGTCTTTGTGGATGGACAGCTGGATTTTGACAAGATCAGCGGTAAGTCAAAGAGAAAGACGATGCTGAGAATAGATTTTGACCAGGTTGAAATCATGGCTCCGGCAAACTCCCATTCGCTGGATGCCTATACCCATATGAAGCTGGAGCAGAAGGATTTCTCCTCGGGTAATAAGGAAAGCAAGCCTTACGTTGTTGTAGCAAAGGTAGGGGAGAAGAAGGTTAAAATCTTATTTGAGCCTAATGAAAAGATGCTTTCCGTGATTAAGCAGAAGAGCCCTCGTAAGCTGGCAGCTTACTAAATCTGTGGGCAAATGAAATAACATATAGGAGCAAAGGGTTGATTTATGATAAATCAGCCCTTTGCTTTATCCATCAGAAGGACTTGATCAGACTGTCACGAACTTCCTTGCACAGACTTTATTGAAGAAAAGCTGTTGAAAGGTTGTTGAAAGGTTTATAGAAGAACCGCTGTTTATAGGTTGACAAGCCAGGGATTATTCGTTATACTTGTAAAAATATTTATCCGGTATAGGGTACTGCATCATCCATAAACAGGCAAATCATAAGGCTTTTATTGACATCTGCTATGTCGGTTCTTATCAAACCATTCTGTAAGGTGGCCATAGGAACTGAGCGTACAGCAGGTTAGGTAAGAGGGGGGCAGTATATTTACTACCGGAATGGATATCACTACTAAAATCATATTATAAGAAAGAGAGGAATTAATCGAATGGGTCATATCATTGGTGAAGGAATCACATTTGATGATGTATTACTGGTTCCGGCTTATTCAGAGGTCCTACCGAATAAAGTTGAACTGTCGACAAATCTGACCAAAAAAATAAAGCTGAACATTCCCTTAATGAGCGCGGGTATGGACACAGTAACCGAGAATCGTATGGCGATTGCTATGGCCAGACAAGGCGGAATAGGTGTTATTCATAAAAATATGTCAATTGAGGAGCAGGCAAGCGAGGTTGACAAGGTCAAACGTTCCGAATACGGAGTTATCACTGATCCATTCTATTTATCCCCTGAACACACCCTGCAGGATGCCAATGAGCTTATGGCCAAGTACAGGATTTCCGGTGTTCCAATCACCATAAACGGTAAGAAGCTGGTAGGCATTATTACAAACCGGGATTTA
Source organism: Bacillota bacterium (assembly GCA_023435645.1). Classification (GTDB taxonomy): domain Bacteria; phylum Bacillota; class Clostridia; order Lachnospirales; family Lachnospiraceae; genus Mobilitalea. Next base: position 21,568 of record JAEYRK010000107.1, on the reverse strand, counting down.
AAATTTGAGACAGACTTTTCTAAGAAAATTAAGGAGTCCATGACCTCTGAAGGTCTGGTTACTGCAAAGGAAGGAATCACCCTGGAGGAAGCGAAGAAGATCCTCGGTGCCGCCAGGAAAGAGAAGCTTCCCATCATAGATGATCAAGGTAACCTGAAGGGACTTATTACGATAAAGGATATTGAGAAGCAGATTAAATACCCGCTGTCAGCAAAGGATGGGCAGGGAAGATTATTGTGTGCTGCTGCAGTCGGTATTACCAATAATATCATGGAACGTGTGGAGGCCTTGATTAAGTCAAAGGTGGATGCAATCGTAATTGATACCGCCCATGGCCATTCCGCCAATGTACTGAGGGTGGTAAAAGAGGTTAGAGATGCATACCCGGAGGTCCAAATCATTGCAGGCAATGTAGCAACCGGTGAGGCAACGCTGGATCTCATAAAGGCCGGTGTGGATGCGGTGAAGGTTGGAATTGGTCCCGGTTCTATCTGTACCACCAGAGTCGTAGCAGGTATCGGCGTTCCACAGGTTACAGCCATCATGAATGCCTATGAGGCTGCGAAGCCATTTGGCATTCCGATCATCGCAGACGGTGGTATCAAATATTCCGGTGACTTAACGAAGGCATTGGCTGCCGGTGCAAATGTATGTATGATGGGAAGCATCTTCGCAGGCTGTGATGAGAGTCCCGGATCCTTTGAATTATATCAGGGAAGAAAATATAAGGTTTATCGCGGTATGGGGTCCATCTCTGCGATGGAGCAGGGCAGTAAGGACCGTTACTTCCAGACAGATGCCAAGAAGCTGGTACCGGAGGGTGTGGAAGGCCGAGTTGCCTATAAGGGAACTGTTGAGGATACTGTTTTCCAGCTGATCGGTGGCCTTCGATCCGGCATGGGCTATTGTGGCGCGAATGATATCGGTACACTGCAGGAAACAGGTAAATTCATTAAGATCACTGCAGCATCCTTAAAGGAAAGTCATCCCCATGATATTCATATCACAAAGGAAGCTCCAAATTACAGTGTTGAGGAATAGCGCAAGCTGATATAATGGATTAGCGCAAGCTGATGTTGAGGAATAGCGCAAGCTGAGATAGAGGAATGATAGAATAGGAAGACAGGGATTTTAGGAAAGGCGTTCGGAGGAGCTACAGTATCTCCCCGAAGGGGCCATCCTAGAATTCCTGTTTTTGATTTCTTAAAAAGAGGATCAGCTAGGCATGAATTGCTTGGGATTTGTATATTGTATCCTTAGGACTGACCAATGCTTAAGATTTTCTGAACATTGGTCCAAGCGGTTGACGGATTATGTAGAAATGGCTAAGATAAGGTATGATATCTTAGTAGGTACAGTTGGAGGGAGGTAATCCAGTGAGAAGAGTATTATCGAAGGAGGAATGGCTGATCAGAAGGAGAAGAAAGAAAATGGTTATGAATATAACGGCCATTTTATTGATGCTTTCTATCTTTGCATTATCAGCCTTAATTGTCGGTAAGCTTCTAATACGTTGGGCCCTTCCGGAAAATAAAACAGAATCGGTTGAGCTTATCCTATCGAATGGGACGCAGATTAAGCAGCAATACCTAACACCAAATGAGTATTCCAGACCCCAGCTAAAGCTGAAAAGAGTCCGGGGGGTGGTCATTCATTATACAGCCAATCCGGGATCAAGCGCTAAGGGGAATCGCAGTTATTTTGAAAACCTCGCCCAAAAAAAGACCACGAAGGCCAGCAGCCATTACATCATAGGCTTGGAGGGTGAAATCCTCCAATGCATTCCCCTGACGGAGATAGCCTATGCCTCGAATCAGCGTAACGATGATACCATCTCCATCGAATGCTGCCATCCTGACGAAAGCGGTAAGTTCAATGAGGCAACCTATACTTCCCTGGTGTATCTCGTGGCTGCCCTATGCCAGGAATTTGATTTGGACGATAGGGATATCATCCGTCATTATGATGTTACAGGGAAGCAGTGTCCCCTATACTATGTGGAGCATGAGGATGCCTGGGTGAAGCTGAAGCAGGATATCATGGAAATGACCGCTATGCAGTAAGTGTTTTAAATCAAGGTTGATAATAGATAGTATAAAAGTGGACTAATAGTAATCTTGTCCACTTTTATATTAAATCATGATATTTAATATCCATTTCTAAACATCAAATGATATGACTTTATTTACTTTCTAATGAAACCAAAGAGCCGTCTATTTCTTCTGCTACTCGGTCACCTTCTACGAATTTTTCTTCTTTCATTTTTTTCTCAGTGACTTTATATTGCTTTTCTATTTCATTTTTCTCACTGACATAAATCACTACATCTGTCGAATCCTTTACAGTTTCGATTTTTCTTATTATCATTATGTTTTCCGAAAGTCGTTTATCTTTTGCTTGACCTATTGCCATTCCAATACACATTCCGATTGGAATTCCAAAGCTCATACCAAGACTCATATTGTCAGGGAAAAAAATGTTACTAAATATTATGCCACCTGAAACCCCAAAACACATTCCAAGGCTCATATATAGTGCCGTATATTTTTCAATTGTATTTTTTTTATTCTTCATAGTTACCTCCCCCCAAATTCCTATATTACTATAGATATAGTTAATTCTATTATACAATTTAGGCAGTCCCCTTTGGGAACTGCCTAAATTGTTTATGATGATGGAACCGGCTTTTAGGTTCCTCTTATTATAAAGAAATTGAAATGTCTTTGCCAATTGGTTGGTACTGACGGAAGGTGACTCCGGCGGATGTCATCATACGCTTTGCTGCAATCACAGCTTCGGTATGCGCATACTTGTCACACCGGTAGATGACCTCCTTAATCCCTTTCTGTATAATTGCCTTGGTACATTCATTGCAGGGGAATAGAGTGGTATATAGCTTTGCACCCTTCATATGAGTTCCGGTATAGTTAAGAATAGCATTTAGCTCCGCATGGCACACATAGAAATATTTCGTGTCCAGCTGATCACCTTCCCTCTCCCAGGGGTATTCATCATCTGAACAGCCGATCGGCATTCCATTATAGCCTACGGACAGGATCTTATTATCTTCACTGACGATACAGGAGCCGACACTGGTGCTGGGATCCTTGCTTCGTTCGGTTGAGAGTAAGGCAATTCCCATGAAATACTCATCCCATTTGATATAATCCTTCTTTTTCATCTGTAACATTCCCCTTCCATTGATCAATTATTTTTAATTATCGTATCATGAAATGATTACCATAGCAATTATTTTATGCATCGGTTATGTCCTTTTATGAAAAAGCAGGTTTCTTATTCAAAGCTTATGCTTCCTTATTGCCTGCTATCTGTACCTTAATGATATTGGTGGTTCCTGAGGTCCCTAGGGGAACACCCGCTGTCAGAACAGCCAGCTCGCCATCCTCCAGGTAGCCGGCTCTCTCCACTGCTTCGATGGCATGGTCAAATAATTCAAAGGTATCATGCTCTACTGCGATCAGCAGAGGCTTGATTCCCCAGGCCATATTTAGCTGCCTGCATACGACGGGATCTGTCGTACAACCCATAATGATACACTCCGGGCGGTATCTGGATATCATTCTTGCAGTTTTGCCGGAGGTGGTTACAGTGATGATCATCTTGGCATTCAGATCATGGGCTGTGGTAACCGTAGCTCTGGAGATGGCATCCGTGATATCTGGATCTCCTACATGGTCCAGGTTACGGAAACGCTTCTTATAATCAATATCAGCCTCGGTCCTCAGGGTAATCCGAACCATAGCCTTGAGAGCCTCCAGAGGATAAGCGCCGGCAGCGGTCTCTCCGGACAGCATGATAGCACTGGTACCATCATAAATCGCATTTGCGACATCCGTGGTCTCAGCTCTGGTCGGCCTCGGATTTTTCATCATAGAATCCAGCATCTGGGTGGCGGTGATTACCTGTTTACCAGCATTATAAACCTTTTTGATGATTGTCTTCTGAATGGAGGGCAAATCCTCATAGGGCATTTCAACACCCATATCACCACGGGCAATCATGATGCCGTCTGCAACCTCTATGATTTCATCGATATTCTCAACACCCTGCATATTTTCAATCTTAGCAATGACCTTCGTCTGTGAGTTATGCTTATTCAGCATTTTGCGGATATCACGGATGTCCTCCGCAGTCCTTACGAAGGAGGCTGCTATGAAGTCATAGTTATGCTTGATAGCGAACAGGATATCCTCCCGGTCCTTATCACTGATGAAGGGCATGGATAAATGAATTCCCGGAACATTCACACCCTTCTTATTGGTGATAATTCCGGCATTCTTCACCTTGCAGATGATGTCGGTGGGTGTCATCTCAAGTACCGTCATTTCTACCAGTCCATCATCAATTAGAATGGTGGTACCCGGATCAATATCATATATCAGATTGGGATATGTGATGGATACCTGAGTCTCGTCACCCTCTATGGGGCGGGTTGTCAGGGTGAAGGTCTGTCCCTCCTTCAAATGGATCTTTTTATTATCCTTAAAATCACCGATACGGATTTCGGGGCCCTTCGTGTCCAGTAGGGTAGCAACCGGAATATTAAGTTCTTTCCGAAGCTTTTCTATCTTTCTAAGTCTTGTCAGATGCTCCTCATGGTCAGCATGGGAGAAATTAAAGCGGGCTACATCCATTCCGGATAGGATTAGTTCTCTTAAGATGTAATCATTGTCGGTGGATGGACCAAGGGTACAAATAATTTTCGTTTTTCTCATACATTACTCCTTTTATATAAAACAGTTTGCTTCACAATTTAATGTCCGGTAGCTTGCGATAACGGATCCCGGTACGCTTCTTCAGAATACGATATGACACATATAAACACAGACTACCCAAGATCACCAGTAGGATAATCATGATTGCACAATGAAGGAAAAAGGTATCCGGAAGGATCTTAATCACTGGATCAGTTATCGGGTCAAATATCCATAAATCATTATTAAAAAATAACCGATGAAAGATTACAAAGGCTCTATCAAAATTCAATAAGATCAGTAAACCGAGAATGGAGGGCAGTAGGATTGCTGTCAATGAGGAAGCTGCCAGATAACCAATATCCCGTTTTTTCGTCTTGTAGATGATGATACACACTGCGATCACAAGGGTAATTGCTGCCAAAGCATAGAAAGCGGTGAAGATATCCTTTACCTCCTTGAAATGCTGCAGTCCTGCTTCGGATGCCTCTAGAGTCGGAAACTTCAAGCTCCCCTTATAAAAGGGAGAGGAATAGTCAATTAAGGTATTGTAGTTTTCAAGTATTTCCTCCTTCTCATATCCGGAGCTCTGCTCAATATCCAATCGCTTCACATCCAGATAATATAGAGGTCTGAAATTGATCGTTATGACGACACTGATAGAAATGAATAACAGGGTGAAGACAATACCGATTAGGAAGTCCGTGAATTTCATCCGATGCAACATCTTAAGTTACCTCCAAGCATCATTGCATAGTTAGTTTACCAATCGCATTATAGTATACTTTACAAGGGATTGCAACCGGATTTATCACTTACCGGTGATCTATTTTTGTCGAAAGTACTGAGATTTTCATCTATAAGTTAGCCATATAAACAATATAAGTAATAATGAATTGTAATTGCTTGAGCGTTGGTGTTATATTTTACTTAATGATATAGGATGCGATGGTTGGACCAAATCTATCATGAATAGTGGAAAAGGAGCAGAGGATGAGAGCATTAATCAGTGTATCGGACAAAACAGGAATTGTAGAACTGGCGAAGGAACTGGTTTCTCTTGGGGTGGAGATTATTTCGACGGGGGGTACCTTTGGAAAGCTGAAGGAAGCAGGAGTTCCGGCGATTGAGATATCGGAATTAACAGGCTTTCCGGAATGTCTGGATGGACGTGTGAAGACACTGCACCCTGCGGTTCATGCAGGCCTACTTGCCATGAGAAGCAATCCCTCCCATATGAAGCAGCTGGCTGACTTAGGGCTTGCGACGATAGACCTTGTTTTTGTTAATCTGTACCCCTTTAAAGCTACGATCCTGAAGGAGGATGTAACCCGTGCGGAAGCGGTCGAGAACATTGACATCGGTGGACCAACGATGCTTCGCTCCGCAGCCAAGAATTATCAGGATGTGGCAGTGGTAGTAGACCCAAGGGATTATGATAAGGTTTTGAAGGAGCTGAAATCTGACGGTGCAGTATCACTGGATACGAAATTCTATCTGATGCAGAAGGTATTCATGCATACCTCCTCTTATGACACGCTGATCGCGGACTATCTGAGGAAGCAGAGGAATGATACAGAGTTACCCGAGACCCTGACCATGACCTTCGAGAAGGTGCAGGATATGAGATATGGTGAGAATCCGCACCAGGCTGCAGCCTTCTACCGTGAAATCGGCAAAAAGAGGGGTTCCCTTACGGATGCGATTCAGCGAAACGGTAAGGAGCTATCCTTTAATAATATCAATGACACCAATGGTGCCCTGGAGCTTTTAAAAGAATTTACAGAGCCTACGGTGGTAGGCTGCAAGCATGGGAATCCCTGTGGTGTTGGCAGTGCGGACAATATTTATGATGCCTGGAGGAAGGCCTTCACAGCAGACAAGGTATCCATCTTCGGAGGTATCGTAGTACTGAATCGTGAAGTTACCTATGCGGTGGCCGAGGAAATGATGAACGTATTCTTGGAGGTAATCGTAGCACCCTCCTATGAGAAGGCAGCACTGGAGCTGTTACAGACGAAGAAGAATGTACGGGTTCTGGAGCTTATGGATATTGAGGTTCCTCAGGACGAGAATGCCTATGATCTAAAGAAGATTAACGGCGGATTGATCCTACAAACCATTGACAGCCAGCTGATGAAGGAAGAGGAGCTGAAGGTGGTGACGGACCGTGCTCCTTCTGAGAAGGAGATGGAGGATCTCAGGTTTGCCTGGCGGGTGGTAAAATTCGTGAAATCCAATGGGATCGCCTTGGCAAAGGATAAGCAGACCATAGGGATAGGACCCGGACAGGTCAATAGAATCTGGGCTACGAAGCAAAGCATTGAGCATGCCTCTGAACTGATTGGTGAGGAGGCTACTAAGGGTGCGGTTCTTGCCTCCGACGCCTTTTTCCCCTTTGAAGACTGTGTGGAGGCAGCCCATCAGGCAGGCATTACAGCAATCATCCAACCGGGTGGCTCCATCCGTGATGAGGCTTCCATCAAAAAGTGCAATGAGTATGGTATCGCGATGGTATTTACCGGAATGAGGCATTTCAAACACTAATTCGGAGTATTCGTTCCTTCACATTTATTAACAACATGCAAAAGGCAGCCGCTATCAGGTGGCTGCCTTTTTGTAATCACAAAGAAGATCACGACCTGGAAGTAACAAAAGCGTTTTGTAGTAGAGCGCATTTGGAAGAGAAGCTTACGGGTACGGGTTCGCTCGGCTTTTGTTCCTGTCAGAACCGGAAATGCTGCGAGGGTTGATAATCCTGTCAGAACTAGAAATAATGCTGCGCATGATATCTACTGAGTATACTGGCTCATGGGACAAGCTTGCTTGTACAAGTGAGCTGGGATACTCAGCGGAAAAAACAAGCGTTTTCCGGTTCTGACAGGAGTACAAGCCACGCTTGCCTTCGCATAAAATAGTAGATCCCGGCGCCCTCATAGAACTGGATTGTTATCATATCATGAAACTTGAAAAAGAAAAGCGTGTGCTTATGATGCATAAGGAGACCGTATGGAGCCATCGGTACTTAGGTTGTGGCAGATGTACTTGCTGCCACGATCTTATGTACCGTTATGTGCGACATCCGAGCGGGAGCGTGTCTCCGGTGCATCATAAGCACATGATTTTATATAAAAAACCTACCTTATGATAAACATCACGACATAAAAAGGGCGCCGTACAAATTTGTACGACACCCTGTTCATTTGTTACAACCCATCCTACCTACAATAACTTTTAAAATATGTAACCATAAAACATATATATAAAAATTAAGAAAGTCGCTGTGATTATAACCGAATTACATTTGCCGCCTGAGGGCCCTTCTCTCCCTGAACTACCTCAAACTCAACCTTGTCACCTTCCTCAAGAACCTTGAAACCGTCCATCTGGAGAGCAGAGAAATGTACGAATACATCATTGCCATCCTCATCTGAAATGAAACCAAACCCCTTTTTCGCATTAAACCATTTTACTGTACCCTTTTTCATACAAAAAAGCCTCCTAAAAACATGATGAATTGCATTACCACAATTAGTAATGATAGTCTAAATTTAACATAAATACATGAAATTGTCAATTATCTTTGTTGTATTATGTAATATTTTCTTAATAGTTTTTCCCTATGTAAGAAATGACAAATGAAAGAAATTGTGTTATTATGAATAAGCACTTACTATAAATTGCCATACTTATCATAGCGTTTTTCGTCCTCAGTATGACACGCTAAAATCGCAGGAAATATCCGGAGCTTAAGCCGCACCGGCTGATCTTCGGATTAAGGCTATTTCGCATAGAAGAGAACTATATGGAGGTGGATTACATGAATATAAAAATTCCTTTTGCATATGAAATTGCTCTGGAGGAGCCATTAAAGGATGTCAATGGGCATGGTATACTATTGAGGCATAAGAAAACCGGAGCCAGAGTTTCTCTGGTGGCCAATGACGATACTAATAAGGTGTTCTCCATCGGCTTTCGGACACCGCCGAAAAACAGTACCGGAGTCGCCCATATCATAGAGCATAGTGTTTTGTGCGGTTCCAAGAGCTTTCCGGCGAAGGATCCCTTCGTCGAGCTGGTAAAGGGCTCTCTGAATACCTTCCTGAATGCCATGACCTATTCAGACCGTACCATTTACCCGGTGGCAAGCCAGAATGATCAGGATTTCAAGAATTTGATGCATGTCTACATGGATGCAGTTTATTATCCGAATATCTATGAACGTAAGGAAATCTTTATGCAGGAGGGCTGGCATTACGAGCTGGAGGATGCTTCGGCAGAGATGAAGATCAACGGTGTCGTATACAATGAAATGAAGGGCGCCTTCTCCTCCCCGGAACAGCAGCTGTTTCGGATGAATATGAACTCTCTGTTTCCCGATACCGCTTACGGCGTAGAATCCGGCGGAGATCCGGAATTTATTCCAGAGCTTACCTATGAGGAATTTATAGACTTCCACCGCACCTATTACCATCCATCCAACAGCTATATCTACCTCTATGGGGATATGGATTTTGAGGAGCGCCTTATTTGGATGGATCAGGAGTATCTTTCAAACTATGATTCTCTTCAGGTGGATTCAGAAATCACCCGACAGGAGGGCTTTGATAGGCTTAGGGAAATCAATGCCTTCTATTCCCTGGGGGAAGGGGAGGACCTATCAGAAAATACCTATTTAAGCTATAATCTATGTATGAGTGATGCGAGGTCCAAGGAGCTTAATCTCGCACTTACGATACTTGATTATGTCCTACTGGATGCTCCCGGAGCCCCGGTCAAGCAAGCGCTTCTGGATGGTGGGATCGGTAAGGATATCCTCAGTTCATTTAGCGCCGAATACCTACAGCCAACCCTCTGTATCATTGCCAAAAATTCTGATCCTGAGAAGAAGGAGCAGTTCCTATCCATCATACGGGACACCTTAATCAAGACAGCAGAGCAAGGGCTGGATGAGAAATCCCTTCGGGCAGCCATCAATTATTATGAGTTCAAATACAGGGAGGCGGATTACGGTAACTTTCCTAAGGGTCTCATGTATGGTCTACGGGTAATGAGCAGCTGGCTTTATCATGAGAAGGAGCCCTTCCGTAACCTTAAGGATAATATCCAATTCGAAAGCCTGAAGGAGAAGATCGGTACCGGCTATTATGAGCAGCTGATTATGGATTATCTGGTGAATAACACCCATGCCTCTCTGATTGTCCTGAGTCCGAAGACCGGTTTAAACGCAGAGCGTGAAGAAAGGGTAAGAAATCAGCTTAGCGCATTTCGTGCAGGGTTATCTGACGATCAGATCAGGCAGATTGTCCTGGATACACTCCATCTGAAGAAATACCAGGAGGAGCCCTCCACGAAGGAGGAGCTGGAGAAAATTCCGATGCTGTCCAGGGAAGATATCGGGACAGAACCGCAGCCACTATATAATAAGGAACGATCCCTCCATGGTGTGAAGGCAGTACATCATGAGGTCTTTACCAATGGAATTGCTTATTTCAGGCTACTTTTTGATGTCAGCGACATTCCTACAGAGTTGATTCCCTATCTGTCCTTATTGTCCCTTGTACTGGGATATGTAAATACTGAGAATTACAGCTATCTGGAGCTGTCCAATGAAGTAAATATCCATACCGGCGGCATCTTTACGGATGTTAAGAGCTTCTCAATCAAGAATGATACGAAGGGCTTTTATCCGGTATTTGAATTTGGAACTAAGGTGATGTATGAGGAGCTGCCGGAGGGCTTCCGACTGATTGAGGAGATGCTTAACCGGACAGTGTTTGACGATACGAAGCGTCTGAAGGAAATCATTGATGAGATGAAATCCAGGATGCAGATGAGATTTAATTCCTCCGGACACTCTGTCGCAGTGGACAGGGCGATCTCCTATTACTCAGTGCATGGTTTATTTAAGGAATCTGTTTCAGGAATTTCCTTCTATAAATTCCTGGAGGAAATCACCGTGAACTATATGGAGGAGAAGGAGAACATCATTGCGAAGCTGAGAAGTCTGATGCAGATAATCTTCACCAGGGATAAGCTGCTGGTCAGCATTACTGCCGATCAGAGGGGCTATGATAGCTTTGCGGAATGCTTTATACCCTTTGCCGAGGGCTTAAAGGAGCAGGCAGAGGAAAGCCTATATGCCCACTATAACAGTGAGCCTCTGTCTCCCCAGAATCTGAATGAAGGCTTCAAGACAGCGATGCAGGTGCAGTATGTAGCCAGAGCAGGCAACTTTATGAAGGCAGGCTATCAATATTCAGGAGCTCTAAAGGTTCTGAAGGTAATACTAAGCTATGATTACCTCTGGAACAATATCCGGGTGAAGGGCGGAGCCTATGGTTGTATGTGTGGCTTCTCCGGTATCGACGGGGATGCTTACTTTACCTCCTACCGTGATCCGAACTTAAGAGAAACGAACCAGATTTATGAGAGAATTCCCGCGTATGTAAGAAGCTACACCGCAGACGAAAGGGATATGACAAAAAATATTATCGGAACCATCAGTACCCTGGATACTCCGCTCACTCCGCAGAATAAGGGAATCCGTTCCTTAAGCTTCTACCTGGCAGGAATTACGGAGGAGGATTTACGGAGGGAGAGGGATGAGATCAGGAATGCTACGACTGAGGATATCAGAGGGCTGGCAGATCTGATCCAGTCCATTCTGGATGCGGATCATATCTGCGTTATCGGTAATGAGACCAGGGTGGAGGAAAACAGATCTCTGTTCAAATCCGTAAAGAATCTAATGAAGAACTGATAATTAGGAAAGCACTTAGACTGCAAGTTATGGAGGATATGAATGAAAGAAAATAATTATAAATCGGGGTTTGTTACCTTGATTGGCAGACCCAATGTTGGGAAGTCTACCTTGATGAACCATCTGATCGGTCAAAAGATCGCCATCACCTCGAATAAGCCGCAGACTACCCGCAACAGGATCCAGACCGTCTTCACGGATGAACGTGGACAGATCATTTTCCTGGATACCCCGGGTATTCATCAGGCGAAGAATAAGCTGGGCAGGTACATGGTCAATGTAGCAGAAAGGACCTTAAGAGAAGTGGATCTGATCCTTTGGCTGGTAGAGCCCTCCACCTTCATCGGAGCAGGCGAGCAGTATATCGCAGAGGTGCTTCATAAGGTGAAAACACCGGTAATTCTGATTATCAATAAGATAGATACGGTGAAGAAGGAGGATATTCTTAAATTTATCAATGCTTATAAGGATATTCATCAATTTGCGGAAATTATTCCGGTATCGGCTTTAAAGGGCGAGAATACCAAGTCATTGATTGAGGTTATTTTCCGCTATCTGCCCCTAGGACCTCAATATTATGATGAGGATACCATTACGGACCAGCCGGAGAAGCAGATTGTGGCTGAGCTGATCAGAGAGAAGGCATTGCGTCTTCTGGAGGATGAGATTCCCCATGGGATTGCTGTCAGCATTGAACAAATGAAGGAGAGGGGCCAGGAGGACTTCCGCGAGGAGGAGAGAAGGGAAGACCAAAGGGGCGGTTTGATGGATATTCATGCAACGATTGTCTGTGAACGGGAAACCCACAAGGGCATCATCATCGGAAAGAATGGCAGCATGCTGAAGCAGATTGGAACCCAGGCGAGACGGGAGATTGAGAACTTACTTGATTGTCGTGTGAATTTAAAGCTCTGGGTCAAGGTGAAGAAGGACTGGCGGGACAGTGATTTCCTGCTGAAGAATTACGGTTATAATAACAAGGACAGCTATTAGTCAAAGAACAGCATTGACTTAATGGGGTATATGGGTATATGGGTATATGGGTATATGGGTATAAGGGTATATAGGTATTAAATAATACTGATTTTATTTGTCAAGTACGAACTTTTAAAATACGGATGGGATATTCTAACCAGTTTAGAAAAATACGCGACGGGAAAAATAGTGATATAAACATCATGGTTAGGGGGCTCATTTTATGAAAACTTATGATTATTGGAAAAGTTTTACCGCAACAGGTAAGATTGATGATTACTTAAATTATATCGCATGTACCAGGGAAGAGAGTATTGACGATCAGTCTGCTGTAGCGGACAAGGATAAAGAAGGTGGATATCATGCCGGCATCAACTACCGTGACAGGAATGGTCCTATCAGCCATGCCGGTTGGTGATTATGACAAACGGTTAGTCATTTTAACGAAGGAAACAGGTAAAATATCTGCATTTGCCAAAGGCGCCCGAAGACCCAACAGCGCCTTATTGGCATGTAGTCAACCCTTTACCTTTGGTAGCTTTACCTTATATGCGGGTAGAAATTCCTATAATATTATGTCCTGTGATATATCGAATTATTTTCCCGAGCTGAGAGAACAGATTGATAGTGTATATTATGGATTGTATTTTTGTGAATTTGCAGATTATATCACTAAGGAAAATAATGATGAGAAGGAGATTCTGAAGCTGCTATACCAGACCCTACGGGCAATCGCAAAAAAGACGATAGATCTCAGGTTGGTACGGACTGTGTTTGAGCTGAAGCTGATGGTACTCAATGGAGAAGCACCTCAGGTGTTTGAATGTGTCAGATGTGGGAAGGAGCCTAACCGTACTGTGGGAGAACAGTCCAGGGAAGAGGCCTTTTCTTTTTCGGCTGATGCAAGAGGAATTCTATGTGAGCTTTGCCGACATCAAGATAAGCATGCTGCTTTATTGAGTACATCAACTCTCTATGCGATGCAGTACATAGTGACCAGCAGCATAGAGAAGCTATACACCTTTACGGTATCGGATGAGGTGTTGGGAGAATTAATGCTTAATACCGGGCATTATCTAGAATGCTGTATCGATCATGAATTTAAGTCTCTGGAGCTGATCCGAACGATTTTCTAAATTTAAGTTGAAATTATATGGCTTTAAGGTTAAAATGATATGAACCCAATAGATACGATGGAGGGAATGATTGATGAGAAAGTATATTTTTGCTACAATCCTGCTGCTAATGGTCCTGGGAGCAGCCGGTTGTTCCAAAAAGGAGATAAATATTACAGCAGAGGATATTACGACTAATACAATGCTGGTAAAAAGAAACGGTTCACTTCAGGTCGCAATTGTTGAAGATTTCACGAAACAATATTACAAGCTCGGTGAGCTGGAGGAGTTCGTCAAGAAGGAAATCAATGCCTATAACCAGACAGCGGGAGATAAGGCAGTGACCATAGAGGATTTAAGCCTAAAGAGTGGGAAAGCGGTTATGCTGCTTGGCTATGCAGGCATGGCTCATTACACAGCCTTCAATAAGGTTACCGCGGCTTATTTCAGTGCGGATACCAAGGATGTAACCCTGGAGCTGCCGGGACAGTTTATCAATGCGAAAAACGGGACCAAGGTGGACAGCGCCACTGCATTCAAGAACGGAAAGAACCGTGTTTTGGTGGTTTACGAGCCCTATGACATCATCCTTGATGGTAAGGTGAGGTATTATAGCGGGAATGCCACCATGGAAAAGGATGTTGTTAAGAGCAGCAATGAAGGTGCAACAGTCGTAATCTATGAACCTGCAAAATAACAAAATTTATGGGATTACTTCCTATTAATATATTAAAATTGATATGTGAGGATGAGTTTATGGAAAAGACAATGGAGAAAATAGTTGCTTTGGCTAAAGCAAGAGGCTTTGTATATCCGGGCTCCGAGATCTACGGTGGGCTTGCTAATACTTGGGATTACGGTAATCTCGGTGTTGAACTGAAAAACAATGTAAAGAAGGCATGGTGGCAGAAATTTGTCCAGGAAAACCCTTATAATGTGGGTGTGGACTGTGCCATTCTCATGAATCCCCAGACCTGGGTGGCTTCCGGTCATCTCGGTGGCTTCTCCGATCCTTTGATGGATTGTAAGGAATGTCATGAGCGTTTTCGTGCCGACAAGATGATAGAAGATTATCATATGGAAAATAACATCCAGGTAGAAGGATCCATAGATTCCTGGTCACTGGAAGAGATGAAGAAATACATTGATGAACATAAAATTGTCTGTCCCACCTGCGGCAAGCATAACTTTACGGATATTCGCCAGTTTAACCTGATGTTCAAGACCTTCCAGGGTGTGACAGAGGATGCGAAGAATGTCGTTTATTTAAGACCTGAGACAGCACAGGGAATTTTCGTTAACTTTAAGAATGTACAAAGAACCTCCCGTAAGAAGATACCATTTGGCATCGGTCAGATCGGTAAATCCTTCCGCAATGAGATTACACCCGGTAACTTCACCTTCCGTACCAGAGAATTCGAGCAGATGGAGCTGGAATTCTTCTGCGAGCCGGATACGGATTTAGAATGGTTTACTTACTGGAGACAGTTCTGTATCGACTGGTTAAAGTCTCTGGGAATGAAGGAAGAAGAGATGAGAGTCAGGGATCATGATGCAGCTGAGCTTTCCTTCTATAGTAAAGCAACCACAGATATCGAGTTCTTATTCCCCTTTGGCTGGGGAGAGCTGTGGGGAATTGCTGACCGCACCGACTACGATCTGACTCAGCACCAGAATGTATCCAAGGAGGATATGAGCTATTACGATGATGAGAAGCAGGCCAGGTATATTCCTTATGTGGTAGAGCCGTCCCTGGGTGCCGACCGTGTTACCTTAGCCTTCCTCTGTTCCGCTTATGATGAGGAAGAGATTGAAGCAGGAGATGTTCGTACCGTACTTCATTTCCATCCGGCAATCGCTCCTGTGAAGATTGGTGTATTACCTTTATCCAAGAAGCTGTCCGAGCCTGCAGAGAAGGTTTACATGGATCTCTGCAAATATTATAACTGCGAATTTGATGACAGAGGAAACATCGGTAAGCGCTACCGCAGACAGGACGAGATCGGAACACCCTTCTGTATTACCTACGATTTTGACTCGGAGACAGACGGTGCTGTTACAGTCCGTGACAGAGATACCATGCAGCAGGAAAGAATTAAGATTGACGAGCTCAAGTCATATTTTGAGAATAAATTCAGATTTTAGAAAAAAGGTATTCCTTAGCAGTTGTTTCTATGCTATAATGCTTTTTGGTGACTAAAAATCCAGCAGTGAGTTATAATCTGATATATATGGTAAGGTTTGAGTGTGAAAAGTATTACGCGAACAGAATGAATCTGATCGTCCTGCTCGCGGAGTACTTTTCACTCAAACTGTCCATGCATATCAGTTATATATAATAATTATTTAGGAGGGCACTTACAAATGGCAAAATGGGTATATTTGTTTAAAGAAGGTAAAGCAGATATGAAGAACCTTCTTGGTGGTAAGGGCGCTAACTTAGCAGAGATGACTAATTTAGGTCTGCCGATTCCGCAGGGCTTCACTGTAACTACGGAAGCTTGTACCGATTACTACAAGAGCGGTAAGAACATCAGAGAGGAAGTTAAATCTCAGATTTTTGACGCATTAAAGGTTCTTGAAGAGGAACAGGGCAAGAAGTTCGGCGACACAGAAAATCCTTTGCTGGTTTCTGTTCGTTCCGGTGCTAGAGCATCCATGCCCGGTATGATGGATACGATCCTGAACCTTGGCTTAACCGACGTAGCTGTTGAAGGCTTCGCAGCGAAGACCGGAAATCCGAGATTCGCATATGACTCTTATAGAAGATTTATTCAGATGTTCTCTGACGTTGTTATGGAGGTTCCTAAGTCCAAGTTCGAGAGAGTACTTGATGAGATCAAAGAGAAGAAGGGCGTTCATTTTGACACAGAGCTGACCGCTGAGGATCTTAAGGAAGTAATCACTCAGTTTAAGGCATTATATAAAACCGAGAAGGGAACAGATTTCCCTCAGGATCCTGCTGTACAGCTGATCGAGGCTGTTACTGCAGTATTCCGTTCCTGGGATAATCCCCGTGCGATTTACTACAGAAGAATGAATGACATCCCCGGTGACTGGGGTACCGCTGTTAACGTACAGGCAATGGTATTCGGTAACATGGGTGATACCTCCGGTACTGGTGTTGCATTTACCCGTAACCCTTCCACCGGTGAGGCTAAGATCTATGGTGAGTACCTGATCAATGCACAGGGTGAGGACGTTGTTGCTGGTATCAGAACTCCACTGCCGATCACAAGACTTGAGCAGGATATGCCTGAGGTATTCGCTGAGTTCATGAGAATTGCTACTTTACTTGAGAATCACTATAGAGATATGCAGGATATGGAGTTCACCATTGAGGACAAGAAGCTGTACTTCTTACAGACCCGTAATGGTAAGAGAACCGCTCCGGCTGCTCTCCAGATTGCTTGTGATTTGGTAGATGAAGGCAAGATTACGAAGGAAGATGCGATCAAGAGAATTGAAGCGAAATCCTTAGATCAGTTATTACATCCTACCTTTGACACCAAAGCTTTAGCTGCTGCTAAGCCTGTTGGTAATGCACTTCCTGCATCACCCGGCGCTGCTGCAGGTAAGGTATACTTTACTGCAGAGGATTCCGTTGCAGCAGCTGAGAGAGGCGAGAGAGTAATTCTTGTTCGTCTTGAGACCTCCCCAGAAGATATCGAGGGTATGCACGTTGCTGAAGGTATCTTAACCGTTCGTGGTGGTATGACTTCTCACGCAGCCGTAGTTGCTCGTGGTATGGGTACTGCTTGCGTATCCGGTTGTGGCGAAATCAATATCAACGAAGAAGAGAAGTACTTCACAATCGCTGGTAATACAGTAAAAGAAGGAGATTATATCTCCCTTGACGGTTCCACAGGTAACATCTATGTTGGAGACATTCCTACAGTAGAAGCATCCATCAGTGGTAACTTTGATAGAATTATGAAATGGGCTGATGAAATCAGAACCCTGAAGGTAAGAACAAATGCGGATACTCCTGCAGATGCATTAAATGCAATCAAGTTCGGAGCAGAAGGTATTGGTCTTACACGTACAGAGCATATGTTCTTCGAGCCTGATAGAATTCCTAAGATCAGAAAAATGATTCTTTCCAAGACTGTAGAAGCAAGAGAAGCAGCTCTGAATGAGTTAATTCCTTTCCAGAAGGCTGACTTCAAGGGTATCTATGAGGTTATGGAAGGCAGACCGGTTACAATTCGTTTCCTGGATCCCCCGTTACATGAGTTCGTTCCTACGAACCCGGAGGATATTGCTGATTTAGCTAAGGATATGGGTCTTTCTGTAGAAGAAGTAAAAGCTACCTGCGATTCCTTACATGAGTTCAATCCTATGATGGGTCACAGAGGCTGTCGTCTTGCTGTAACCTACCCTGAGATCGCTAGAATGCAGACCAGAGCGGTTATGGAAGCTGCAATCGAAGTGAAGAAGGAAAAGGGCTTTGATATCGTTCCTGAGATCATGATCCCTCTCGTAGGTGAGAAGAGAGAGTTACAGTATGTTAAGGAAGTGGTAGTTGAGACAGCAGAAGCAGTGAAGAAGGAACTGGGATCTGACATCCAGTATCATGTTGGAACAATGATCGAAATTCCTCGTGCAGCATTACTTGCTGATGAGATTGCAGAGGAAGCTGAGTTCTTCTCATTTGGTACCAATGACTTAACACAGATGACCTTCGGCTTCTCCCGTGATGACGCCGGTAAGTTCCTGGATGCTTATTACAAGACCAAGATCTATGAGTCCGATCCCTTCGCAAGACTGGATCAGGAAGGTGTTGGCCAGTTAGTGAAGATGGCTTGTGAAAAGGGTCGTGCAACCAGACCTAACATCAAGCTTGGTATCTGTGGTGAGCACGGTGGAGATCCTTCCACAGTTGAGTTCTGCCACAAGGTAGGTCTGAACTATGTATCCTGTTCACCTTTCCGCGTGCCGATCGCAAGATTAGCTGCTGCACAGGCGGTTTTAAATAATAAGTAATGTTGAGATTTCAACGTTTTTCAATGGTTTGACTTAGGTTAGACTATATTAATAAGAAATATTTATCGACACCCTATCATGTAAAAGTGGTAGGGTGTTTTTGTTTAAGGCAAGATTTCTATGAATATTATCCTTTATGTGTAGTATTATTTTTTTGTTTGAAACTAATGAAATAATATGATAGGATAAAAAAGTTGGAAAATATAAGTAGTGGGGGAAGAAAAAATGAAGGTTATATATAATGCGGATAAAAGTATAAGAGCAGAAATTGAGAAAATAAGTGATAGACCATATTTTTCAATGCAATATTATGGTGATTATTGCATTGATAAATATTTAGAGGAAGGTGTTTGTAATATTGAAGAATTTTGCAGCTTTGTCGATAAGAATCTAGTAAATAAAAAGATGACTCTTAACAACAAAGTTCAAGGGTGTTCAGCATTTACGGCCTGTAACATAGAGGGAGACCTTCTGTTTGCGAGAAATATGGATTGCGAATGTGCAATTCCAATGCGCATTCAATTAAATAGTAACGATAACTATAAATCATTAGCTTTTTTAACGATGGCAGAGCTAGACTGGGAAGAAGATTCATATGATACTATTGAAATAGATTCTAAATTAACTTTAGCAGCACCATATAGCCCTAAGGACGGAATTAATGAATATGGATTAGCAGTTGCATGTCTTACTGATGTCAAAGCGATATATCCACAGCATAATAAAATTACTTTATTTGATGAAACATTGCCAAGATTAATCTTAGATAAGGCCAAAACAGTTGATGAAGCAATTCAACTTGTAGATAATTATAATCTTTTTTATATAATTGCACCATTACATTTCTTAGTAGCAGATGTAAATGGAGATTCAGCTGTAATCGAGTTTATAAATGGCAAGATGGTTATAAATAAGAAAAGTAAGGATTATCAGATAGTGACTAATTTTACATTGCATAATAATCCAAATCATGAGGGCTTTGGAAGAGATAGATATGAAAACATTGAAAGTGAATTAAAGATACGACATGGAATGATATCGGAAAATGATGCATTGGAGTTACTTAAGAGAAATGTAATACCAGGTGATGAACAGTGGTCAGCTGTTTATAATCTGACAAAGAGGAGTGTAATTATTAGTTTTTCAAGAGAATATAATAATGTATACAAGTACAAATTATAAGCTTATTAATATGTTTGCGACAAATTAAATAAATGATTTGAAAAGGATTATCTGTATTTTTCAGAACAATGTATTCGCTTGCAATATTACGATAATCTGCTATAATGAACATGCCGAATTGACTTAAGTTAGACTGTATTGAATAATAGCGAAGAGAATATATAAAGCCCTATCATGTAAAAGTGATAGGGCTTTTTTTCTGTAAATAAATATCATGTAAAATTTGACGATAGTATTTTGAAATCATATTAAATTTGTTTATTACTATAGAATGTGATATTATAAATTTTGTTAATCAAGACAAATCATAGCACAGGAAATCGGGTAGTTATTTCATTAATGTTATATACTTTAGTGGAGGTAAAATTTGCAAACAATTAATCATCTTAATAATGCTATCGAATATATTGAAAACAATTTAGATTCAGCAATTGAGATTGATGATATTGCAAAGGTCGCATTTACATCGCGTTATCATTTTCAACGATTATTTCATGCATTTACCGGCTTTACTTTATCGGAATATATTAGAAATCGTAGACTGACTCTTGCTGGTGAAGAATTATCTTCTAAGGATGCCAAAGTTATAGAAGTAGCTATAAAATATGGCTACGTAAGTGTAGATGCATTTACGAAAGCTTTTCAAAGACTTCATGGAGTAGCACCTTCAAAGATAAAGAATGGAAATGTAAAGATAAAGGCATTTCCAAAACTCTCTTTGCAAATATCGATATTAGGGAAGTGTGACATGGATTATCGAGTACTTGAAAGCAAAGAATTTAAAGTATTTGGAGTTGGTTTATTAACAGCCAAAGAAGAGAACGCTTTATATTCTGAAGTACCAGCATTTTGTAATAAAATATGGGCGGATGGTACACACCTTAAGATTAATGAATTACTGGGATATTCAAAAATGCATATGCTTCATGGAATTCATTTTGATTTTAAAGAAGATGGAAGTAGAAGATATATGATGGGATGGGAAGTCCCTGAAATTGATATACCAAAGGAGTATACAATTTTGGAGGTTCCGGCATGTACATGGGTAGTATTTGAAACGAAAGGGATAATGCCGCAGAATTTAGAGATTCAACATGTCTGGAAACGGATCTATTGTGAATGGTTTCCTTCATCAGGCTTTGAACAAGTGGAAGGGCCCTGTATTGAAAAATATTATTGGGAAGATGAAATATACGAAAAATATTTATGTGAAGTATGGATTCCGGTCAGAAGAAAAGCACAATTCTAATGACAGAAAGGAGGGGGTATAATGGCAAAGACAAAAAGAGGTAAGAATATTAAGAATATACCTAATTGGAGAGGCAGTTGTCCTATTTGTAAAAAAACAGGTGTTAAATTACTGTGGGATAAGCTTACTGATAACGGTGGAATGAAGGTATGTAAGATATGTGGAAATAAATAATGTGAATTTATTCTTTTTGAATGAAATAAAATAAGTTTCCATTCAAACAAAATGAAACGTTATGGGTATAAGCTGCAAAAAAGGAGCAGAGTCTTATTATGATAAGAGAATATATAGAATCAGATTTAACAATGTGCGCTAAAATTATGATGGAGGTTTATAATAACGATCTGTGGCAATGCCATTGGACCTTGGAAACAGCTAAGAATTATTTAGAGGATTATGTTCATGGGAATAAATTTCTAGGTTATACACTGATTGCGGATAATGAGATTATTGGAGCGATATTTACTCATGAAAAAGTTTGGTGGAATAATAGTGAAATTTTTATTGATGAAATGTTTATAACTCCGGCATATCAAAGACAGGGATATGGGGCAGAACTTTTACAGACTGTTGAGAGTTATAT
>JAEYRK010000094.1 GCA_023435645.1 Bacillota bacterium | reverse complement strand
CAAAAAAAGGAAAGCCTTATTTCTAAGGTTTTCCCTTTCATTTAACATATGGAGCTGAGGGGAGTTGAACCCCTGTCCGAAAGCCCATTCATTGCCGCTTCTCCCATTACAGTCTATCTTTTATGCGAACCCGAAGTTCGCTGTTCCCTCCGTCGGACGCCGGTAGACAGGCTTCCGATTTCAGTAGCTTCATCAATCTTTTACCATCTCAAAGCTTTGATGATAAAGGTCCCCGCTAATTTGATGCCGAGGTCTTAAGCCGCGAGTTGCTTAAGGTCGACAGCTGCCACTAGGCAGCGTACGCTAAATTATCGTCTGCGTTTAATTTTAGTTCTAAGTTGGTGACGCAGTCCTAGTCTGCGAATGGCTACCGCAACTTCAAAACCCCCGTCGAAACCAGTACAACCCCGTTCAGGTTATGAGGACTACGGCTACCCGTAATCTCTGGCTCACAGACGCTTCTTGTTGATCTGAAATAATCATACCATATTTCTATGAAAAAAGAAATAGTTTTAATAGAAATCTTCTTAGTAAAGGTGGAAACTCCTACCTGACAACACAAACAAATACTCCCTATCCATGCTGACCGGGGTGCGTTCTCCCCATGCCTCGAACGGGGTCCCTGCTTCCTACTTAGTCTTCTTGTGTGTATCAGAAGCTGAAGGAAATGAATGCGTAGTTAATACAGGTTCTTTACCTTAAAATCCTTCTCTGCCTCTCTACGCAAATCCTTCTTAGCGATATCCTCACGCTTATCATAGAGCTTCTTACCACGGGCCAGGCCAATTTCCACCTTCACTAAGCTGCCCTTGAAGTAGATTTGCAGCGGCACCAGGGTATATCCCTTCTGTGCCAGCTGGCCTCCGATCTTATTGATTTGGAACTTATGAAGCAGGAGCTTTCTTACCCTTAAGGGATCCTTATTGAAGATATTTCCCTTCTCATAGGGGCTGATATGCATCCCATAGATATAGACTTCACCGTTTTCAATCCGCAGGAAGGATTCCTTGATGCTACACTTTCCCATACGGAGAGATTTCACTTCTGTTCCATGCAAAGCGATGCCCGCCTCATACTTATCCTCGATAAAGTAGTCAAAATAAGCCTTCTTATTATTGGCTACCAGTTTAATATTTTCCCCCACTTATTCTTCAACCTCCACTAAGGCAAAGTCAATCGTCCGCTGAAGCTTATCCGCCTTCACTACCTCAACCTTGACTGTCTGCCCCAATTTATATATTTTCTTGGTGTGTTCACCAACCATCTGATAGTGCTCTTCATCATAATTATAGTAGTCATCCTGCATCTCACTGACTCTGACCATTCCCTCAATCGTATTTGGCAGCTCCACATACATGCCCCAATTGGTGACTCCGGAGATGACTCCCTCGAAGGCTTCGCCGATGTGCTCCATCATATACTCTACCTTCTTCATCTTCTCTACTTCCCGCTCAGCCTCATCGGCTCTGCGTTCTGTCTTGCTGGAGTGGTTTGCTACCTCAGTTAGAATTCTGTTATAATGGTCTAACCTGCCCTCAGACAGCTTACCGCCTAAGTTCTCCTTAATGATCCTGTGGATTTGGAGATCCGGATAGCGGCGGATCGGTGAGGTAAAATGACAGTAATATTTTGCAGACAGACCGAAATGTCCTGTGTTTACAACGGTATACCTCGCCTGCTTCATCGACCGCAGCGTCAGTCTGCTGATCAGAGCTTCCTCAGGTGTATCCTCTACCTTGATCAAAAGCTTTTGCAGCTCCTTCGGATGTATCTCCTCATTGCCCATCTTAATACTATAGCCGAAATTATTGATGAAGATCGCAAGCTTTCTGATCTTCTCTTCATCCGGATTCTCATGGGTACGGTATACGAAGGGCAGCTCCTGCCAGAAGAAATCCTCAGCAACGGTCTCATTTGCGATGAGCATAAATTCCTCAATGATCTTTGTCGCCTTATTTCTTTCGTAGGGCTTGATCTCAATCGGCCTTCCCTTCTTATCCACAATAATCTTACTTTCCGGGAAATCAAAATTGATGGAGCCTCTCTTATGCCTTCTCTCCTTCAGTATCTCCGCCAATTCCTGCATCAAATGAAATAACGGTAGCAGATCAATATATTCCTTGGTAACCTCCTCATCCGTACCCTCCAGGATTTTTGCCACATTGGTATAGGTCATACGACGGTCTGAACGGATAACGGTCTCTGCAATCCTATGACCAATCACATTCCCCCTCTCGTCAATATCCATAAAGCAGCTCAGAGTCAGCCGGTCTACATTCGGATTCAGGGAGCAGATGCCGTTCGAAAGCTTATGGGGCAGCATCGGTATGACCCGATCCACCAGATAGACACTGGTACCCCGCTTCAGGGCTTCCTTATCAAAGGCCGCACCCTCCTTCACATAATGGGTTACATCAGCGATATGGACTCCGAGATGATAGATGTCCCCCTCCTTTGTCAGGGTTACTGCATCATCCAAATCCTTTGCATCTTCTCCGTCAATCGTAACCGTGGTCAGTTCACGGATATCCATGCGGTTCGCAACTTCCTTCAGATCAATCTCCTCCGGTACATAATCCAGCAGTCTCATGACATCCTCTGGAAAATCCATTGGAAGGTCATAGGCCTTCACTACGGAGAGAATATCGACTCCGGGATCGTTGATATGTCCAAGAATTTCTATTACTTTTCCTTCCGGACTGGAGGTAGAATCACCATAGCTTGTTATCTTCGCAACTACCTTGTGCCCATCCACAGCTCCCATCGTAAATTCCTTCGGAATGAAAATATCCCGAACGAATTTCTGATTATCCGGTACGACAAAGCCGAAGTTCTTGCTTTTCTCAAAGGTTCCTACAATCTCCGTCTTGCTTCTCTCCAGAATCTGTACGATGGAGCCTTCCCTTCTCCTACCCATCTGTGCTTCTTCACTGATCATCACCATGACTTTATCGCCATGCATGGCCCCGTTTGTTGCATTCTCGGGAACGAAGATATCATCCTCCTCATCCTCCAGAATTACGAAGCCAAAGCCCCGCTGGGTGGCGGAGTATAGACCTGTCTTCAGCTCATCCCCGGGGGTACGGTAACGGCCCTGAGCATCTAACAGCAGCTTCCCCTGAGAAGCCAATGAGTTGAGAACCTCCATCAGTTCATGTCTGGAGCTCTTGGGAACCTGTAGCAGTACGGCCAGTTCCTTGAAGGACATTGGCTTGTATTCTTTGCTGCTGATAAAGTCCTCCAGCATGATCGATTTTTCTCTTAGAGTCTCTTTATCAATAGTGGCTGCCCGATGCTCTCTATCCTTAGGTCCCCTCTCTTTATGGGGTCCCAGTCCCCTGCGGGATGACCGGGAGCTTCCTGTCCCTGAAGCTCCTGAGTTTCGTTCGGAGCCCCGTTCTGAAGACTGTCTATCTATTGAGGCAGTTCTCTCACTTTTATTTCTTTTCTTTCTATCTGTCATATTACCTTTCTCTTTCTTATTCTTTTTCTCTTTTGTTGACTGATCTATCATTGTATCACTTATTCTCATATATGGCACCTACTTCCGTCTTTGATGCATCTTATTAATAAATCTGCACTCTGTCAAACCGTTTCATCCTCTTTCTATGTTTAGTATACCATATATTAGTTACTTTAAGTATTCTTCCTCATTTTATCCTATAGAATCATTCTAAAAAAAACACTCTGTAGTCCAGAGTGTTTTCATTTGCTTACCAATTAAGATTTAAAACAACTGAGAGTACAATGAACAGGGCAGCCAGAAGTTCTGTGACTTTCACCAGCATTCCTTCCTTTGAACGTCCCTTATTCTTAGACCAATATGTTTCGGTAGCGCCGGTTAACGCTCCGGATAACCCAACCTTACCTTCCTGCTTTAACACAACGATGGTTAAAGCGATACATATTCCTATATAAATAATTTGTACCAAAGTTCTTAATACGTCCACGATCACACCTCCTAAAACTACGCCTATTCTACCATACTATAGAAATTATTTCAACAAGTATTTCATACAAGTATGTGCCAGGTATATGGTAAGCCCTGCTTGGCAAGCCTCGAAGCCGGTCTTTGCTCATAAACCAGCATTGAAAGTCTTACAACTGTCTTTTCCTCAAAAGAGATTTACCGGTCATTTCCACCGGCTTCTCCATTCCCATCATTTCAATCAGGGTAGGAATGATATCAGCCAAGCAGCCACCCTCAGCCAGGGTATAGTCCTTATCATAGTTCACAAGGATAAAGGGAACCGGGTTAATAGTGTGCGCAGTGAAGGGCTCCAGAGTGGTATAATCCAGCAGCTGCTCAGCATTCCCGTGATCTGCACAGATAAACATCTGTCCATCTACAGATAATAATGCATCTACCGCTCTGCCAACACATTCATCCACAGCTTCAATGGCCTTGATTGCAGCACTCTCTACTCCGGTGTGTCCAACCATGTCCGGATTTGCGAAATTCACGATGATCACATCATACTTTAAGGATTTGATTGCTTCCACCAGATTGTCTGCTACCTCATATGCACTCATCTCCGGTTGAAGATCATAGGTTGCAACCTTAGGGGAATTCACGAGAATCCTATCCTCTCCCTCATTGGGAACCTCAATCCCTGCATTGAAGAAGAAGGTAACATGGGCATACTTCTCTGTCTCTGCCAGACGCAGCTGTGTCTTATGGTTCTCAGCCAGGAACTGCCCAAAAGTATGATCAATTGAAACCTTATGGAAGGCTACCAGCTTATTGGGAATCGTAATATCATATTCAGAGAAGCAGACATAGGTCAGCTTCAACTTCTTTACATCGTTAAATCCGCTGAAATCCTCACTACAGAAGGCTCTGGTAATCTCTCTGGCACGATCCGGTCTGAAATTATAGAAAATAACCGAGTCGTTATCCTTTATGGTAGCTACAGGCTTTCCATCCTCCATAACAACTGTAGGGAGAACAAATTCATCATATTTCTCAGCATCATAGGAATTCTGCACAGCTTCAACGGCATTGTCCGCAGTTTCACCCTCACCATATACCATGGCACGGTACGCCTTCTCGACTCTGTCCCAACGATTGTCACGGTCCATAACATAATAACGGCCCATAACCGAAGCGATCTTACCTACTCCAATCTGCTTCATCTGCTCCAAAAGCTCCTCAATAAAGCCCTTACCGGAAGCAGGGGGTGTATCACGACCATCCAGGAATGCATGAACAAAAACCTTATTCAGACCATGCTTCTTCGCCAGCTCCAGAAGTCCATATAAATGAGTGTTATGGCTATGAACGCCTCCATCGGAAAGTAATCCGTACAGATGGAGGTCTGAATTATTTCTTTTACAATTATCTATCGCTGCCAGTAATGCTTCATTGTTAAAGAAGGTTCCGTCCTGAATCTCCTTTGTAATTCTGGTCAGCTCCTGGTATACAATTCGGCCTGCCCCCATATTAATGTGGCCAACCTCAGAGTTACCCATCTGACCATCCGGAAGACCGACAGCCATACCACTGGCATATCCCTTAACACAGGGGTAAACGCTCATCATACGATCCATTACCGGCTTTTTTGCCTGAGCAATCGCATTCGCTTCCTTTTTATCATTTAATCCATATCCGTCAAGTATCATTAATACAGTCGGTTTTTTACTCATAATAACCTCCATGATGCCTAATAAGGGCATCCTTCTAATCTTCACACTATCTTCCGGCTGTCAGGGGGCAGCTCCTCTCAAATAGTGATCTTTACCACGAAAGCTTTCGCTTCCCACATAATGCATTAAGTACTTTATTTATAATTAACGATTTTTCCGAAATCAGCCTTCAGGCTTGCTCCGCCAACAAGACCACCGTCGATATTTTCCTGTCCAAACAGGTCCGCTGCGCTGGCTGCTGTAACACTTCCGCCGTATTGAATACGAATTGCAGCTGCCGTAGCCTCGTCATAAATCTCTGCGATGCACTCACGGATTGCCTTACATACCTCTTCTGCCTGCTCGGTTGTAGCCACCTTGCCGGTTCCAATCGCCCAGATCGGTTCGTATGCAATGACTGACTTCTTCGCCTGATCCGCTGTCACACTGAGGAACGCTATTTTAATCTGCTGGCGTACGAAATCAATTGTGATTCCCTGTTCTCTCTGCTTTAAGGACTCACCACAGCAAATGATGGGTGTGATATCGTGCTCAAAAGCCTTCAGTACCTTCTTGTTTACAGTTTCATCTGTTTCCGCAAAATATTCCCTGCGTTCGGAGTGTCCGATGATAACATACTTTACACCAATATCTGTGAGCATATTCGGAGCGATCTCTCCGGTATATGCGCCGCTTTCTTCATAGTACATATTCTGTGCACCGATTGCTATATTCGTACCTTGTACTGCTGCTATCGCTGTGGTAAGGCTGATTGCCGGTACACAGAACACCACATCCGCATCCTCGGTTGCTACCAGAGGCTTCAGCTCCTCAATTAATTTAACAGTCTCACTGGGAGTCTTATTCATCTTCCAGTTACCGGCTATAATCTTTCTACGCATGTTTCTTCCTCCTTATAATCATTCAAGTACACCCAGGTATATGGCTATATATATAGTGATCTATTGGTAAATGGCATATAGAAATATTAAGGTATAAAATATAGGGATATAAGTATATCCATATATGGGTGTGTATGAATGTGCTCTAAAATTAACTGGCTGCTGCAACTTCACCGATACCGGTGTGACAGCATCGCCATTCATGTGTAAAATGTGACTTACTAGATTGTAGCAAGCTTTTCGATGAATTACAATAGTTCATCAAGAAAAGCTTGCTACAGATCCTAGAAATATTTATATATTTTTACTTATTTATCATTCGCTGCTGCTACACCGGGAAGCTCGATACCCTCAAGAAACTCCAGGGAAGCACCGCCTCCTGTGGAGATATGGGACATCTTATCGCCAAAGCCCAGCTGATTTACTGCTGCTGCAGAATCTCCGCCGCCGATGATTGTGGTAGCATCGATCTCAGAAAGAGCCTTAGCTACAGCAACTGTACCTGCTGCGAAATTCGGTAATTCAAATACACCCATAGGTCCATTCCAAACAACAGTCTTTGCTTCCTTAATAGCATCTGCATATAAAGCGCGGGTCTTCTCGCCGATATCAAGACCTTCCCAATCCGGCTCTATCTCACCGCGACCAACGGTCTTAAAGGGAGTGTCATTGGAGAATTCCTGTGCTACTACGGTGTCGATGGGAATTAACAGCTTAACACCCTTCTTCTCTGCCTTCTCCATCATCTCTCTTGCATAATCCAGGTAATCAGCCTCAAGTAAGGACTTACCAACCTCTTCACCGAGCGCCTTCATGAAGGTATAAGCCATACCACCACCGATAATCAGTGTATCCACCTTATCCAGAAGGTTATTGATTACAGAGATCTTGGAGGAAACCTTGGAACCGCCCAGAATAGCTACAAAGGGTCTCTTCGGATTATTCACAGCGTTGCCGAGGAATTCGATTTCCTTCTGCATCAGATAACCAACCACAGAGGTCTTCACATATTTTGTTACGCCGACATTGGAGCAGTGTGCTCTATGGGCAGTACCAAAAGCGTCATTTACGAATACATCACAAAGGGAAGCCAGCTCCTCGCTGTAGTTATCAATATTCTTCTCTTCTTCCTTCCTATAACGGGTATTCTCAAGAAGAACCACATCCCCATCCTGCATAGTAGCTACTGCAGCCTTAGCCTTAGGACCAACTACCTCATCATCATTGGCGAATATAACTTCTTTTCCTAAGAGCTCAGATAATCTTGCAGCAACCGGAGCCAGAGAGAATTCCGGTGTGGGGCCCTTCGGCTTGCCTAAATGGGAGCAAAGGATCACCTTGCCGCCATCCTTGATTAACTTCTGAATGGTGGGCAATGCTTCTACCAGACGAACCTCATCCGTAATTTTGCCATCCTGGAGGGGAACATTAAAATCACATCTAACTAAGACTCTTAACCCTTTTACATTGATATCGTCAATTGACTTCTTATTTAACATAGTAAGACTCCTTTCAAGGATCAATGATTATTATTATGAATACAAATGATTACATTGAACTTTTTATGTTACTACAGTGCTTCATGCTTCTCAGGCTTGTGAGCGTGCTCAAGTGCTGTGTACTCATGATGCCTTTACGCAAAATGGGTCCGGTCCTGTAAGACCGGACCCATAATGGATCATAAAAAATCAATTACTGAAGCTCTGCAAAGTACTTAATTGTTCTAACCATCTGGCTGGTGTAGCTGTTCTCATTGTCATACCAGGAAACAACCTTAACTAAGGTCTTATCTCCCAGATCCATGCACTTGGTCTGAGTAGCATCAAATAAGGAGCCATAGGTGATACCGATAATATCAGAGGAAACGATCTCGTCCTCGGTATAGCCATAGGATTCGCTTGCAGCTGCCTTCATTGCTGCATTTACTTCACTCTTGGTAACCTTGCCGTTTACAACTGCAGTTAAGAGAGTGGTGGAGCCTGTGGGAACAGGAACTCTCTGAGCATCGCCGTCTAACTTACCGGATAACTCAGGAATAACAAGACCGATTGCCTTAGCAGCACCGGTGGAGTTGGGAACGATGTTCACAGCTGCAGCACGTGCTCTTCTTAAATCACCCTTCGCATGAGGGCCATCCAGTGTCATCTGGTCGCCGGTGTAAGCATGAATGGTTACCATATAACCCTTCTCGATCGGAACTAATTTATTTAATGTATCTGCCATAGGAGCTAAGCAGTTTGTAGTACAGGAAGCTGCAGAAATAATTGTGTCGCTCGCCTTTAAGATATTCTCGTTAACGCTGAATACTACTGTAGGAAGATCATCGCCTGCCGGTGCGGAGATAACAACCTTCTTAGCACCTGCATCGATATGTGCCTGTGACTTCGCCTTGGAAGCGAAGAAGCCGGTGCATTCCAGAACAACATCAACACCAAGCTCACCCCAAGGTAAATCAGCGGGATTTTTCTGAGCATAAATCTGGATTTCCTTGCCGTCAACAACGATGGAATTTTCCTTAGCTACAACTGTATCAGCCTTCGCATATCTTCCCTGTGCGGAATCATATTTTAATAAGTGTGCTAACATCTTAGCATCTGTTAAATCGTTAATTGCTACGATCTCATAACCTTCTGCACCGAACATCTGTCTGAATGCAAGACGGCCGATACGTCCAAAACCATTAATTGCTACTTTTACTGCCATGATTTAATTCCTCCTAATAAAATATTTATTTGTATAACTACACCTATAATTCACTGGAAACAGGTTACGCTATGATCGCGCAGCCTTTAAGGTGTATTGTTATAACGAACCCTTTGGAGCTAAGTAACTGAGAAAATCCGGCTCTACCAAATGATTGTCAAATTTTTCTCAATCACATTTTACCTAATTCAAGTTAAAATTTCAAGAACTTCTTTCTATTTTAGAGAATATTATGATATTGTTGCGTTTTTATTGGAAGGACCTGTTTTTTTTGTGCATTATTAATGCTTGAATTCCAGCTCACTTTCCACGTAATTAACGATATTTAGGGAATGATCCGATATTCTCTCCAGATTGATCAAAGCATCAATAAAGATAACTCCGTTCTCTGAAGTACAAACCCCCTGGGATAATCGGTCAATATGCTTCTGTCTTAGGCTATCCTTCAGGTCATCTACCGCATCCTCCAGCTCCTCTACCCTTTTGATATAGTCCATATTCTCGGTTTCTCTGGACTTTATCGCAAAGTCAAAGGAGTTAATTGCCTTATCACAGATCTCCTTCAGCTCCAGATATGCTTCATCCGAGAAGTATATCTTGTTCTGAACCTTCTCATGGGCCAGATCTGCCAGATTCTCTGCATGATCCCCGACTCTTTCTATATTACTTATGGTGTGGAATAGGTTTTTAACGACAAATTGCTGCTTTTCGGTTATGGATAGATTACTTATTTTAATCAGATATTCCGTAATCAGCTTCTGATGTTCGTCAATGACCTTTTCTACCTCCAGCACCTTGTCCGCTTTCTCATTATCATTCTTTAAGAGTGCCTCCACAGCTTCCCTGGCATTATCCAAAGTAATTTTACCCATGTGGACAACCTCTTTGATTGCATTTTCAACAGCAAAAGAGGGAGTCTCAAGAATTCTGTCATCCAAATGACGCAGTGTGATATGAAGTTCATCATTATCCTCTTCATCCTTAGAATCATCGATAAATACTCCTGACAGCTTCACCAACCAATTTGCTAAGGGGAACAACAAAATGGTGTTTGTTACATTAAACAAGGTATGGAAGATAGAGATTTGAACACTGTTAATGCTGGATGCAGCAAATGCTGTATTTACCTTAAATATAATAAACATTGCAATACCAAATATGACAGCTCCAATCACGTTAAAGGACAAATGTATCACAGCAGCCCTCTTCGCTGTCTTACTTGCGCCGATACTGGACAGAATTGCCGTGATACAGGTTCCGATATTCTGTCCCAGAGTAATAAAGATCGCAGAGTTCCAGTTAACAACTCCTGCCATTGCTAAGGTCTGCAGAATTCCAACGGAAGCCGAGGAGCTCTGTATAATTGCTGTAACGACTGCTCCGACCAGAATGCCTAGAAGCGGGTTGTTACCCAGTACCTTGAAGGCCTCTGAGAAAATGGAGGATTCACTCTCCGCATAGGGCTTAATCACATCCGACATCAGCTGCAAACCAATAAATAGAATACCTAAACCAATTACAATCTCTGCAATATCCTTCTTCTTCTTATCCTTGGACATCATTAGAACAAAGGCACTGATACCGACCAGCAGCGGAGCGAAGAAGTCCGGCTTTAGGACAGCACTCCATTCGCTCATGGATACCAGCCAGGCTGTAACCGTGGTTCCGATATTTGCACCCATAATTACTCCGACTGCCTGTCCAAGATTCATAATTCCTGCGTTAACAAAGCCTACCACCATAACAGTCGTAGCAGAGGAGCTCTGTATGATCCCTGTTACTACCGTACCTACGAGTACTGCCATTAATCTGTTATTCGTAAGGTACCCAAGCAGCCTCTTCAATTTGTTGCCGGCTGACTTCTGTAAACCATCACCCATCAGATTCATTCCGTATAGAAACAAACCCAGTCCGCCTGCAAAAGTAAAAATCACTTCAAGTACTTCTAAATTCATTTTTTCCTCCAAGTTATTAGGCTATGTAAAATGTACATACATAGCAATCATAACATATTTGTTAGAGAGGTAAAATATAAAACCTTAATTTTATAAAAAATATTTGGAAAATTGTCGATTTTACTATTTGTATTCATATTTTAGCTGTTTTATTGTTGTATTTTAATAAAGTAATCTTATATGAAAGAGCCAAGCAGAGGTTATGAGTGATCGGAACGGTCTGAGCTCGATACAATATTACCCATTTGATCCGTGTGAGCCTTCAGCCATTTTTTACTTCCTACCATTCCAGCACTTCCCGGTGCTCCTGCGCTTTGCGCTTTCATGCTACCAGTTGTAATTGCAGAGTTATCTGTCGTATTGTTATTCTTGTTTTCATTTTCATGTATCATAGACATTCTTTAGCCTCCTAGGTTGTTGAATCCTATGAGCATTTATGAAGCTTTGTAATCTGCATTATGATCAGCTTACCTAATGATTGCTCCTGTAAATGTATCATAGGAAGTAATGAGTTCACATTCTGTTCACATTCTTATTATTACTGAATGGTTCCTAGGATATTCTTAGGTAATATTCTAAAAGAAAGAGCATTAGTACAATCCCTAGACCATACTAATGCTCTTTCTCACTCTCTTCCCACAATATTAGTTACGCCCTTAATTTATATTCCAGGCGGATCTTGTCTGCAATTAATGCAACAAACTCAGAGTTTGTCGGCTTACCTTTTCCGTTACTTACGGTATATCCAAATAATTCATCAATGGTATCCATCTTCCCTCTGCTCCAGGCCACCTCAATGGCATGTCGAATCGCTCTCTCAACCCTGCTGGGAGTAGTCTTATGACGTTTCGCAATGGAAGGATACAGAAGCTTTGTTATGGAGTTTAGCATCTCTGCATCATTGACCGACATCATGATGGCGTCTCTTAAGTACTGGTATCCCTTAATATGTGCAGGTACCCCGATCTCATGGATGATATTCGTAACATCGGATTCTAGATTACGCTCCATATAAGCACTCTTATTCTCATAAGCGCTCACCCTATGGTTATCAATCAGCTTATTATGATAATCACCCTTGATCTGCTTAATTCTTGATAATACCACATTATTATCAAAGGGCTTCATAATATAATAGTTCGCACCCAGTTCAAAGGCGTTCTCTGTGACGCCTTCCTGACCAATTGCTGTGATAACAATAAAAGAAGGATTTTTCTTGAATTCAGAATCCCTTCTTACCTTCTCCATTACACCGAGCCCGTCCAGCTTCGGCATAATCAAATCCAATAAAACGACATCCGGTTTTTTCTCCTTAATCATATCTAATGCGTCAATGCCATTTTCCGATTTTCCAACAACCTCGATATCTGCATCTTCCTTAAGGATGTCCTCAAGCAGATTGACCATTCTCTCATTGTCATCAACAATAGCTACATTAATTTTGCCCATACTTCTTTTCCAACCTCCATACGTTTTTCTAATTCTACTCCATTTCATTCCTCATCGTGCTTTAGAATTCCATCCCCTATTGTTGCAGGTTGCCAGTGCTGTACTTCACTATTTGTGATATCAGTTATGACATTTTGTATTTCATGTTGTAATATGTCTACATTATATATCCTCCATAATTTACAGTCAATCAATATCGCATTAGCAATATTACTAAAATATGAACTGACATAACTGACGTTTTTTATGAATATTTTACACAAATAGCCATTAACTAACATGAAATCCAAGAATTCTACATTGTATATCTCTTCCGTATTAAGTAATCGGTAATTTTTACCTGTAAATAATTACCATAAATGAATTATATCTGCATCGATTTAAACAATCAAATAGTTCTTGTCGCACCATTCGACAGCTATAATACGGATCATATAGGAGAAAAATCTGTATCCACAATATTTTGTATGATTATTAATAATATAGAGTTAATCTGGTGTTGGATAGAATACAATCAACTTACTTTTTCAAATATTTCGTCGACTTCTTTTTATAACAAAAGCTCTCCTTATTCTAAATTATTTACCATGTTTTCAATAAATGTACCGTATCCTTTCGTTGAATCCTGTATAAATACATGTGTAACCGCACCTATTATCTTATTATTTTGTATAATTGGGCTACCGCTCATTCCCTGAACAATACCTCCTGTGGCATTTAACAATCTCTCATCTGTGATTTTAATGACCAGTCCCTTACTATGGCTACTGTTACTCATATCCACACTTTCAATTTCAATTTCATAATCCTTAATCTCGTCCTCTACCATACATCTGACATAGGCCTTCCCCTTTTGTACCTCCTGTTTCAAACCAATCTTGATCGGTTTCATATTTTCCAGTCCCGCATATCCGCTTGCCACTCTGCCAAAGATCCCTTGATAGGTATTATCCGTGATTTTTCCTATTTTGAATCTGTCCTGTTGCCTTATCATGCCAATCAGCTCACCGGGCTTACCTTCCTTTCCCTTCACGATGGACATTATTTCAGCAGCATAAATCGTTCCCTGACTGATCTCCATTAATAGTCCGGTATCAATATCGGTGATACCATGTCCCAGTGCGCCAAAATACCCATTACTGGATATAAAGGTTAAAGTTCCGATGCCCTGAGTGTTATCACGGATCCAAGCTCCAATTTTATACGAGCCGCCGGAGGCCTTCACCGGTGATATCCTCACTGTTATATTCTCATTGTTTCTTCTGACCAGCAGAGTGATATCCTTTCCTGCTGACTTCTGTATCTCCTTAATGAGTTCATTTTTGTCATTGACCGGTATATGATTGACTGCCAGTATATAGTCTCCTGATTTCAGCTTGTTGCTTACCGGCTCATAATTTAATCCATCTTCTCCGGTAATCCTGCCGTTACCGAGTACCAGTATACCGTCCGTCTCAACATAAATTCCAATCGGCATTCCGCAGGGTATCAGTTCCACAGTATCTATGACATCCAGGGATATGTTTTTATATTTAAATATGCCAAACAGCTTTAAGCTGATATTGTAGCTTCCTGTTTTGGAGGAAGCTAGGGTAAAGGGCTCATTCATATCAAATCTGATTTGATTGGACGGTACCCTTAAGTCATTCACACTGATAACTCCGACATCCTTGGTCTCTATCTTGGCTTCAATCGGTATGTTAAAATCAAAGCTTTCTTCCCTGTCAACCATGATTTTTATCTCATCGGGTATTCTTTTTTCAATGTAATAATATGCTAAGCCCGCAAGGGCAATTATATTTATAATGAAAGCACAAATTAAGATCCTTCTGTATATTCTTCTACTCCTCATCCTTTCACACCTCATGTCATCTTTTCTCGTCAATGCTGTCGCTATAATATGATCCTTGTATTGCGCGGTTCCGTAAGTGCTTCGCCGCAACCCTACAATCCGTTCCGGCTTGCAGGGTTCGTGGGCTCGCTCGCTTCCTCCTTGTACTGAGCGGTTCCGTAAGTGCTTCGCACTTCCTACCACAAGAATATACTTGCTCCTAGGACAAGCCAGCTTGCCCTAGGAGCAAGATATATCCTTGTGGAAAACGCAAGCGTTTTCCGCTCAGTACAAGGCTTTGCTCACTTTGCTTTCACGCACTTTCACGCAAAAGAGGATATACAATAGTATTGTATATCCTCAAGGTTAGTATTCTCTGTTTTCTATTTTTAAAGCTTGTATTTTTTTGAAGTTGATGCCAATTCTTTCATTTCCTTGGCGTTCTCTATGACCCTGTCCGTGATGACTGCACCACCCAGAATTCTTGCTAATTCGTCGATTTGTTCTGACTCGGAAAGCTCTCTGATGATGGTTTGTGTCGTGGCACCATCGGTCTGCTTCTCGATGATGTAGTGAGCATCTGCCATCGCTGCGATCTGTGCAAGATGGGTGATGCAGATGATCTGATGCTGGTTTGCGATCAGGGATAGCTGCTCGGAAACCCTCTGGGCTGTCCTACCGCTGATGCCAACATCAATTTCATCAAAAATCAAGGTTTCAATCTCATCCTTATCTGCAAGAACTGATTTGATCCCCAGCATAATTCTTGATAACTCACCTCCGGAAGCCACTTTGGAAAGAGGCTTTAAGGCTTCACCCGGATTGGTGGAGATACTAAATTCGGCATCATCATATCCGTTCGCCGAATAGCTACCGGTCTGTTCAAAGGTCATTTCAAATTTTACATCAAGAAAGTTTAGAGCTACTAAGGCTTCCTTGATTTTAGCAGTCAATTCTAAGGATTTGGTCTGTCTGATCATGGATAGCTGCGCACATAGGAGCCTAAGTCTTTCCTCCTCCTCCGCCAATGCTTTCTTAAGCTTCTCCATATATTCATCATAATCCTTATATTTGGATAGCTTGTCTTCACATTCCCTGCAATGGAGTAGGATTCCCTCAATCGTATTACCATACTTTTGCTTCAGATGATTCATCAGGTCCAATCGCTTGGTTACCTCATAAAGCTCCTCTTCCTTATTCTCCATTCCCGAAAGATATTGGGACAGCTCCCGATTAAAATCATTGATCAGAGCTTCGATATCCGTCACCTGAGAAAGAAATCCTCCAATGACCTCATCGTATTCCGAAAGCTTCATTAGATGTCTTAACGCTCTGCTGACTGAGTCACCGGCGGCATCTGCCTCATAACCCAAATAGCTGTGGACTACCTGTAAGCCTTCCAATATGGTATTTGCATTTGATAATTTTTTATACGTAACCGCCAGTTCCTCATCCTCTCCGAGCATGAGCTGTGCATTTTTAATTTCATTGATTTCATATTCCAGGAAGGAGATCTCTCTAAGGCGCTTTTCCTCATCCATTCCCGCATCAGTATATTCCTGCTTCAGTTTCAGGTAGTTTTTATAGGTTACTCCCAGCTCCTGCTTCAGGGCTCCGATTTCATTCCTCGCAAAGCGATCCACGATCTCCAGATGCTTTGCTTTATGTAGTAGGGATTGGTGCTCATGCTGTCCATGAATGTCAATTAATAAGCCTGCGATAGATGACAACGCTGTTCCGGTCACAATCTCACCATTGATTCTGCATACACTTCGTCCCGGCAGAATCTTCCTGGATATAATAATCTGATTCCCCTCTACCGGAATATCCAGCTCCCGCATCGCTGTGAAGATTTCCTCATCCTCAGTCTCAAAGACAAGCTCAGCCAATGCATATTCAGAACCGCTTTTGATGATATCCTTTGTAACCTTAGCCCCCAGTGCCGCATTGATAGAGCCTATGATAATGGACTTACCGGCACCGGTTTCACCGGTCATGATATTTAAATGATTTTTAAAATTAACCTCAATTTCATTGATTATGGCAAAATTTTTAACATGCAGGCTAACTAACATGTGCCTCCTCCTTACTGCTCTTAAGGTGTCTGGAAAAGCCATTTAAAACGTATGTTCTAAAATGCATTTTATCATAATTGAGCTTTTTTATCAATCGTATCTCACAGTAATCCATAATTTTGTCTACTATACTAATTTGAGCAGAGTATCAGGGCATTATCACGAATAAAAGATGACTAATTTCTTTCCGCTAATGTCACGCATAAAAGTTGACTGCTTTCTTTCCGCTAATTTATAGCGGTCCATGAGCGCTTACTTACTAATATGACGCCATTACATATTGATTAAACATAATTCCTGACAAAAGACCATGTATTGATTTATAAGAATGAGGTATGGTCCCCCGGAACCACACCTCTATTCTTAATAAAGATTATTCATCATTAAATTATCTTTACTCTTTGATTTTTACTCTTTGATCTTTACACTTTGATCTTTACACTTTGATTTTTACTCTTTGATCTTTACACTTTGATCATTACACTTTGATCTTTACTCTTTGATTTTACTCTTTGATTTTTACTCTTTGATCTTTATTTTATTTCCTGTTGATTTATATGCTACCTATACTACTTGATTTTTACAACCTTCAGCTTACATTCGAGAACTCTTCCGTTTACCTGTGCAGTTATGGTTGTGGAGCCGATGGCTTTGGAGATGACTCTTCCATTCCTCACCTCTGCCACATCCGGATTTTTGACATCCCAGGTAATACGCCCTGATGCACCTTCCACAGTGAGGTTATAGGCGGTGTACTGCTCCAGCTCCAGCTTTGTTACATTGAGACCGATTACCTTTACCTCGATGATTGCTGTCTTTCCGGAGTCTGTCATAGCCGTAATATTCGCTGTGCCTACGGATTTTGCAGTGATTTTTCCGGTCTTAGCATCAACTTGTGCCACTGATGCATTATCCGTACTCCAGCTCAAGCTGTCAGTGGAATTGGTAGGGTTCATAACGACCTGTACCAGCTTCACCTCTCCAGAAACCATCACCAGAGATTTATTGGCCAGTGTAATTCCAGTGGACGGAACACGGTTACTTACCGTAACAAAGGTCACCGCTTTTTTGCCGCTGTTATCCTGTGCCTGAGCGGTTATGGTTACGGTACCGGGAGCAAGGGCTGTAATCGTACCATCCTCATCCACCAGAGCGATGGTATCATCACTGGAAGTCCAGGATACCTCTTTATAGGTGGCATTTTTCGGCTCCAGGGAAGCCTTCAGCTCTCTTGTCTCACCGACCAGCATATTCAAGAAGGATTTATCCAGACTTACGCGAGTAACCGGCCTTACCACTTCTATTTCACTACTTGCTTCCACTTCGCTGCCATCCTGGGCTGTTGCAGTAATGGTTGCAAAGCCGTAGGCAATTCCGGTAACCTTACCCTTACTGTTTACAGTTGCCACCTTAGGG
This sequence comes from Bacillota bacterium, assembly GCA_023435645.1. GTDB lineage: Bacteria > Bacillota > Clostridia > Lachnospirales > Lachnospiraceae > Mobilitalea. The sequence goes on along the minus strand of JAEYRK010000094.1, from coordinate 18,145 downwards.
TTACTGGATTTCCATGTTACCTTCTTATTAGAAGCCGTTTGAGTGGAAACTATCGCCTCCAGGATGACTGTTTTATCAATCCCGATCCGGTAATTCTCATGATTTAGCTTGATGGAGGTTACTAATTCTAATACTGTGAGCACACAGGTCGCGGTATAGCCGCCATCTACCGTCGTACTGGTGATTAACACGGTACCACCGGAGATAGCATTGACTACTCCGTCCTCTGTCACTGTAGCAATCTCCGGATTGGAGCTCTTCCAGACCACTCCTAGCTGGGAGGCTTCACTGGGTGTTACGGAAACCTTCAGCTTAAATTCCTCACCGGTATAGATGGTTTTCTCAGAAAAATTCATAATCAGACCCTTAACGGGCTGAGTCACCGTAATATTCACATAGGCAATCCCTCCGGCTTCAGTTCTCACCATAATAATTGCCTTACCGGTATCCTTTGCTAATACCTTACCGTCCTCATCCACCGTAGCAACCTTTGTGTCACTGGATTCCCATGTAAGATGGGTATCGGTGCTATCCTTTGGTGATAATTCCGCCTTCAGGTAATAGACTTCTCCTGCCTTCATATCCAGCTTTGATACATTCAGCTTCACTCCGGTCGCTACCTTCTTGACAGTCACCGTGCAATAGACGGAGTGACCTCCATCCACGGTTCTTAAGATAATTACCGCCGTTCCTGCTCCCTTCGCCGTTATCTTGCCGGTGGAGTCCACCGATACGACAGAATTATTCGTAGAGGTCCAGGTAACGGTATTCGTACTGGCTGTGGTAGGAAGAATCACATAGGATAGTCTTGCGACCTCACCTACATACATGGTCTTCTCTTTCTCATCCAAAGCCACTGTTGAAACCGGAATCTGAATGGTTATATTACAGATTGCCCTTACTGCGGGATTATCCACAGAGGTAGCAATAATCGAAACTGTTCCGGCTTTCAGGAAGGTAACCATACCGTTTGCATCCACTCTTGCCTTGCTTGTATCTGTAGAGGTCCAGCTGACCTCCTTATTTAGTGCATTCTCCGGATAAACGGATGCCCTAAGCTGCATTCTTTTGGTCTTAAGATCCACGACAACCTCAGTCTCTGACAGCTCGATGCTGGTTACAGACTGCTGCACGCTGACATGACTGTAGCCAACTACCACATTATCCTGGTTGATTGCGGATATTACCGCATGCCCACCTGCCACACCTGTAATCGTGACAGTCAGGGGAGTTGCATCAGAGATTGAAACCACATTTTCATTGGAGGATTTCCAGGTTAGGTTAACACCACTCAAGTTTTTCGGTGTTACTGTTGCCTTAAGCGTCCTGGCATGACCAATCGGAAGCACCACTGACGCAGGATCAATCGTTATGGAGGTGACTGATTGCGTAACCATGATCAAACAGGACGCCTTCTTGACCACTCCATTGATTTTCTGTGATACTGTAATTGTCGTATTTCCCGGCTTTAAGGCCGTAACCAATCCACCCACTACGGTTGCTATGGTAGGATTACTGCTGGTCCAGGTTAGCTCTTCGGTTGGATCCGTAACCAATGCCTGTAGCAGCAATGTCCCAGAGGTATAAAGGGAAGCACTCGTAGTATTGAGAGCGATACCGTCTATTACATTGATATCAATCAAAAATTCAATCGGTACATTGCCACCATTGATTAAGTCATCATCATACAGATCGTTGGCTGACAGATATCGGAGCCGTATCTGAGCATGACCCTTTCTTAAGGCGGTGATTACGCCATCAGCGCTCACCTGAGAAATCAGGGAATCCTCGCTCTCTACATAGGAGTAGGAAAACATACGGGGATCCGGTATGTTGGAATTATCTCCGATATTATAGGTGTCTCCAACCTGCATCACCAGATTCAGATCCCTAAGTGAAATCGGTACTATGATCTTCATATATGCGTAGGGAACTACGGTACTGCCGATGTAATCGTTATGGGTATAGGCAAAAATCTCATAAGAGCCGGCCTTTACTCCCTCAAAATCCACATTGCCGCTGAGCGTACTAACACTGTATCTCATCTTGGCACTTTCGTTAGGGAGAAACTTTCCGGTGCTTAAATCCTTAACCCGCCAGATCAGATTCGTTGCCAATCGAGCATTCGACCGTAATACAAAGCTGGAGGGGACATTATTTACCGGGACCGCCGTATTGGGATCATCGCTGGAATCCACCTCAATCGGAGTGCTGCCGGTATCGTAGGCCAGAGTAAAATTCGGCTTTACCACAACCCGTAAGGAAGCTGTTCTGGGTCTATCATTGGTTGACACCGTTGTAGTCGTTGCTGTAATGATAGCAGTACCTCCACCTCTTGCAACGATCTTACCGTCAACCACTTCTGCTACACCCTCATTATCACTTTCGAAAATAACACCTTGGGTAATCGCAGCTCCGCTGAGCGTATCGGTATCCACATATTTTAGTAATATTGTTTTTTCAGGAACTGTCTCACTCAGAATCAGGATTCTTTCCTTGGTTGTAGTAGCATAGGTAAGGCCCATCCCCTGTATATCAAAGGCTAAGTCAACCAGTATCTGACAGCTCATGGTGTAGCGTAAACTGCCATATTGGATCACTGCCGTAATCGTAGCATAGCCGGGACCAATCCTCTTAAGCTGGATAAAGTTCGAACCAAAGGAAGTATTCTGGAGAGCTACAGCATTGCTATTCGAGGTAGTCCAGGTAACCGTAGTTTCCGGAGACCAGCCCCCCTGAGCACTGACACTGAGTAATACCTCCGGGGTTTTCATCTCATATTCCGTACCTGTAGGTTTATCTACTCCGTTAAATACAAAGTAATACTCATCCGGCAGGGGCACCCCTGTCGCTCCGGCGGTATCGCTTCCGTAAAATAACATCATAACGGTAAACAGTAAGCTGAATACCAGAATACGAACTAATCCTCTCCCTTTTTTCATTGTGTACCCTCCTATATCACATGTCCTAAGTATTATATCGGTAAATTTTATGGATTTCTTAGTATATTTTAGTTTATTATAGGTGTAATATTTGGCACAAATGTGTCATATAGGAAATGGTACTTGGGAATTAAAACCACCTGCTCACTGGGTTATTCCACCTTAATCAATGCACACGCATCGCCCTCATTGCGTTCATTAATGCCAGTAACGCGACACCGACATCGGCAAAGATGGCAAACCAGATCGAGGTAATGCCAAAAAAGGCTAAAAGCATAATTGCAAGTTTCGTTCCCAGGGCAAACACAATATTCTGTAGCACAATAACCCTGGTCTTTCTTGCCACTCTGATCGCAGTTCCGAGTTTTCCGATATCATCATTCATAATGACGATATCAGCTGCTTCAATGGCAGCATCGGAACCAACTCCGCCCATAGCGACACCAATATCGGCACCTGCCAGAACCGGGGCATCATTGATGCCATCACCAACGAATATGGTCTTTCCGGTTTCGCTCTGGGATTTATATCTGGCAAAAAGCTCTACTTTATCCTGAGGTAATAGCTCTGCGTGGAAGGTATCAATACCACATTGCTTCGCGACCTGAGCTGCCATATTCCTATGATCACCGGTCAGCATGACAGTCTGCTTTACCCCGTATTTCTTAAGCTCAGCAATTCCTGCTGCCGCACCGGACTTAAGCTCATCTGCTATCTGGATATATCCGAGATACCTGTTATTCCAGGACACATGAACGACACTGCCAATGGCAGGTTCCTCTGTAAGAATCCCCTGTTCCCTCATCAGCTTACCATTGCCGGCATAAATCGTGCCGGAGTCCAGCTCTGCGACCATCCCATAGCCAGCCTTCTCTGTAATAATTGACAGATCGGCAGCCTCCTCCGGTAAAAGTTCAAGCTCGGTTCCGGGAAGTAGGATGGAATTCTTCTGAAATTCTGATTTCATCCTGTGATAATACTCCATCAGAGATTTCGCAATCGGATGGGTGGAATGATATTCTGCAATCACTGCCAGCTTCAGTAATTCTTCCTCCTGATAGCCTTCTACAGGATGAACCTCCGTCACAATGAAATTACCCTTGGTTAAGGTTCCTGTCTTATCGAACACCACAGTTTCCACATGATTCAAAGCATCCAGATAATTACCTCCCTTAATCAGTACACCTCTTTTCGCTGCTCCTCCGATTCCTCCGAAGAAGCTGATTGGAATGGAAATAACCAGAGCACAGGGACAGGAAATAATCAGAAAGCTAAGGGCACGATAAATCCACAGGGTAAAGCTCCCAAAGCCAAGGATCGGAGGAAGCAGAGCAACCCCAATCGCGGTAAAAACCACTGCCGGTGTATAGTATCTGGCAAACCTCGTAATGAATTTCTCACTTTCTGCCTTCTTACTGCCTGAATTCTGTACCAGCTCCAATATCTTAGCAACCGTTGAATCACCAAAGCTCTTCGTCACCTGTATCTCCAAGACCCCCCCAATATTGATGGTTCCCGATAAGACCGTATCCTCCTTTGTTACCTCCGTAGGAATGCTCTCTCCTGTCAGAGCTCTGGTATCAATATAACTGCTGCCATTGCTGACGATTCCGTCCAGGGGAATCCTCTCACCCGGCTTCACCAGTATAATATCTCCCGGTACAACCTGTTCCGGAGCTACCACTTGTACGGTCGTTCCGGTTTTTAGGTTCGCATAATCCGGTCGGATGTCCATAAGACCTGCTATGTTTTTCTTAGAACGATGAACAGCCATATCCTGCACCAGCTCCCCTATCCCATAGAAAACCAGTACAGTAACTGCTTCTATTTGCTCTCCGATCAGGAAGGCTCCTAGGGATGCAGTTCCCATCAGGAAGTTCTCATCAAAGATTCTTCCCCTACGGATATTCTTCCCTGCTGTAATGAATACCTCATAGCCGGATAATACAAAGGCTATTGCAGAGGCAGTAATCCTAACAGCTCCTGGAACAGGAAGGATTGAAAAAGCTCCGATGATCAGAAGGGCAGCCGCCAATCGGAGGATATACCAAAACAGCTTCTCCTCCTCCGTCTCATGATCTCTCCCGTTATATTCTGCTGCATCGTCTTCCAAAGCAGCTGCTGATTTCTGCGCTACGGCAGGGCCCAGCTCAATAACCCTAACCTCCGGCTCATGGGATGCTACAATTTCCTTGATTTTTCGGGTCATCCCCTCTGACCCGTTTTCTTGTGTAGTAAAATTTAATTTGTTATTGATCAGGTTTAAGCTTACCTCCGTTACCTCGGAAAGCTCAGAAACCTCCTTTTCGATTTTGGCTGCACAATTGGCGCAGCCTAGCCCCTCCAGCTCATATTCTTTCCTAATATTCATATCAAATCCTCCTTCTTCCCCGCTATCTATCCTGCTGTACTGTTAGGGAAGCTTCCATATTACTGCAACTTCACTTCCGCAGTCATTATGAGCGACTTCACTTCCGCCGTCATAACCAGGAGCTACTTCTCCTCAATATGCTCCAATCCTATCTCAAGTATATTCTTCACGTGCTCATCCTGGAGGGAGTAGAATACATTCTTACCTTCCCTTCTGTATTTCACCAGCTTCTCCTGTCTAAGAGTCTTCAGCTGATGGGAGATTGCTGATTTGGTCATATTGAGGAGTACCGCCAGATCACAGGTACACAGCTCCTCCATATCCAGAGCCCATAATAATTTGATTCTGGTGCTGTCCCCGAACACTTTAAAAAAATCCGCCAGGTCATACAGCTTCTCCTCCATCGGGAACTGTGTTTTGATCTTTTCAATTACACCGCCATGTATCACTTCGCAATCACAAAGCTCAGATTTTTTACTCATATATTACATCCTTTCATATTCATTTGTATTTGGATTGAACAGTTGAATAATTGTTCAACTATAATATAATATTATTATATGCCTTAACCCTTTCCTATGCAATACCTTTTATTTATTTTTTATAGCCATAGTGCCGATTATGGGGAGGATTTATCCATAGATCAGCGAATACCCCCAGTGATTCATTTATTCATCACTGAGGGTATTTTGTCAATTGATCATAAGTACCGTTATGTATGAAGATTTCTGCGGTATTTTTCTTTATGAAATCTGACGATAAAGCATATGGATCGAAAGATCCAGTCGATTGTCATTGCAATCCATACTCCGAGAACTCCCCTCTTGAGGGGATAGACCATGATATAGCTGAAGCCGACTCTCCATGTCCACATAGAGATCATGGAAACCCACATCGTAAATCTCACATCACTGACCGCCCGCAGAGCGTTAGGAAGCGCAAAGGATAGGGGCCAAATCAGTGCGGACATGATACAATGATAAAGCATCAGCTGGGTTGCAATTTCTGTCGTTTCCTTACCGACACCATATAACCTTAAAATCAACGGTAGCATAAGGATGAGCAGGACATTGATGATACCCATAAAAATGTAGGCGATCTTCAAAAGCTTATAGGTATAGGTTTTCACTGCTTTATAATCCCCAGCTCCGACACACTGGCCAACCACAGTAATCAGTGCAAGGCCAACTGCCGAGGCGGGCAGCACCCCAATACCTCCCACTGTATTGGCAATCGCATTGGCTGTAATTGCAGAGGTTCCGAGGCCGGCGATAATCCCTTGGACCAGAATCTTACCAAATTGGAACACACTGTTCTCCAGTCCATTTGGAACACCAATCTTAAGGATCCTGCGTATCATATGCATATCCAGCCGGAATTTCCTGATTGATATGATATGTATGATCCTGTTTTTATTTAATAATAGTAGGAGCATCGTAATTGCCGCAAACATTCTTGAAATCAGGGTTGCGATCGCAGCACCGGCTACCCCCATGTCAAGGACGAAAATTAGAATTGCATTTCCGACGATGTTAATCAGATTCATAATTAGGGAAATCACCATAGAGGTTCTGGAATTTCCCATGCTCCGGAACAGGGCCGCACATGCATTATATACTGCCAGGAAGGGATAGGATAATGCTGAATAAAACAGATAGGTAACCGCATATGCCATCACATCGGTTTCCACATTATCATAGATCAGCCGAAGTATGGCCGTATTTCCGATCAGAGCCACAGTCATAATGCCCAGAGAGAGCATGAATGTGGAGGCGATCAGCTGCTCACCAGCAACACAGGCTTTATTCTCCTCTTTCTGTCCGAGATATTGCGCAGATACCACTGCTCCTCCGGTCGCCAAGGCTCCGAACAAACCAATCAGCAGGATGTTAATGCTGTCCACCAGGGAAACACCGGATACTGCAGCCTCCCCTACTCTAGCTACCATCATTCCGTCTGCTAGCCCAACTGTTACAGCCAGCAGCTGTTCAATGATTAGGGGTATGATTAAACGAATCAAATACTTTCTGGAAAACATCTTATCTCTCCTATATTTATGCTATAAGCCGGAAGACTTTACCCTATGTATTTTGCTATCTAGATTTTTGAATAGAAAGGGGGGGACTGCATGCTATGAAATAGCCAGCTCCCCCTAAATGATACATAGTGTAGCATATACGATTGAATAAATCAATGTCATATATTATCTGGATTCCTGTACGGGATCCTTCTTTGTTCCTATCGTCACGTGATTTGGCTCAGCTGCATAGCTGCTCCTATTAATCAGTACTCTCTCTACCTCTTTTCCTTCCACATATACAACCTTATAAAGCTCGGACTTATAACCCATGCGGGCCTTTTGGGTGACCTTTCGGTAGGTGGTAGGCTTGGTCGGATCCTTCGTAATGATATCCGTTGCCGGAGGACTGATTTCCTTGGTCGTTATGCTGACGAAATCAAGCTTACGATTGGCGGTATCCCTTGTCTCATGTCCCCAGATCCGGAAGGTGATTGTCCTGTCCTTACTGGTTGCTTCAATCAGTATCGGATATTCCTGATTGTTAGCAAATCTGAAATTCTTCGAATACTCTGCAACAGCGGCATCCATGGCCAAGGGAACATAGGAGACAGTCATGGAATGAGAACTCCGTTCTACAATATCAAGCTCCGCAAATAACGCTGCATTATATAGAGTTGTCGTAACCTGACAAGCTCCACCACCGATGCTTTCAACGATGCTACCGTTTAGATAGGAATTTGCGGCATAGTAACCATTGGACTCATGGAAGGGCAGCAGATACTCATATGCCGAGAATTCATCACCAGGAAAAAGTACGGCATTATTAATCAGCCTTGCTCCATTGGCCAGATTGGCTGCTCTTCCCTCAACCGAATCCTTAAATTCAGTTGAGAATTCACCCAATACCGTATTACAGCTCTCCAGCATCTCCTTTGTAAACGCAGGCATATCCTCTTCCATCACTGCGTTCACCTTGATATCCAATCTGTTCCAATTCTCAATACTGTTCTTTATCAGCTCTATGGTCTGGTCAACATTTACTTTACTTCCAACCTTATGATCTGTGTAAACGAATTTACCACTCTCTCTGCGAAAGGATGCGTTGATCGGCAGAATTTCATAGAGAGTGACCTTATCCTCAACCAATCTTCTGAGCTTCTCCTCATCATAGGTGAAGGTCAGTTGATAGTTGATCGTACCATGCTCGATATCCTTCTTATCCTTATATCTCTTAATCAGATTACCTTGAGTTGCCAGCCCCAACGCCTGCTCCACATAGTGGTTGGGCTCGCTTCGATATCCGAGGTTCTTCATAGAGGTATATACCACTTCATCCCCCACAACGATTGCAATATTTTTGTCCTGTAATTCTGAAATCATAGCATCGACAGCTTCTTTTGCTTCGGCTCCGGTCATTCCGCTGATATTAATGGTATCTATGTAAACTCCTTCACATATCGTATCGGAACGGTCCTCTGCATAGGCTTGCGATATGCCACCGGTGAATATGTAAGCTAATGCTATCATCGGAATGATAGTTAACAGCTGCTTCACTTTTTTCATTTAAATCACCTTATCCTTCCATCGGCTGCATCTGCAGCAATAGCTATTATGTTTCTGCAATCAATATTATAGCATATTGTGGTATAAATGTGCAAAAAAATCTCCAGCAAACTTTTACAATGCACAAAGCAAGAAAAAAGGACCTTCCGTAATCCGGTAGGTCCAAATTATTACGATTACTTCGAGAGCTTCTCTACTTCGCTTATTTGTCGCTTCGAAATCCCGTCATCAATATCTGTAAACTTCTGATTCTTTGCTAGATCAATGGATTCGGTTGCTCTTGTAAAATGTTCGTCATAAGATATTCTTTGCATCTTCTTTGAAAGGGATTTTTTCGAACTATCTGTTTGTACACCTTTTTTAAACATATAAGCCACCTCCTGAATTCATTATACCATTATAAGGATAGCGTTTCAATATAGATCAACAAAATACAATTACCTTTTTCTCTCGCTGACCTTAGCATATTTCTCCCTAAAAGCCTGCCATGAGAGAGCTATCGCCTCTATAGAACCTTAGACAGGAACTCCTTCAGTCTCGGATCCTGCGGATTCTCAAATAATTCCCTTGGAGTATTATCCTCCTTAATCGCACCCTCGTCCATGAATACCACACGGGAGGCAACCTCACGGGCGAAGCCCATCTCATGGGTTACGATTACCATGGTCATTCCCTCCTTAGCCAAATCCTTGATCAGATCAAGAACCTCGCCTACCATTTCCGGGTCCAGCGCAGAGGTGGGTTCATCGAACAGCATGACCTCCGGGTTCATCGCCAGGGAACGAACAATGGCGATACGCTGCTTCTGTCCTCCTGATAACCTGGAAGGAAACTCGTGTGCCTTATCGCTGAGCCCAATGCGTTCCAGCAGCTTATATGCGATCTCCTCTGCCTCAGCTTTCGTCTTAAGCTTAAGAGAGACCGGTGCCAGAGTAATGTTTTGGAGCACGGTTTTATGGGGAAACAGATTGAAGTGCTGGAACACCATGCCCATGCGTCTGCGGTGTAGGTCAAGATCCACATGCTTATCTGCCAGATTCACTCCATCAAAAAAGATTTCTCCATGGGAGGGGGTTTCCAAAAGATTTAGACTGCGGAGCAGGGTGGATTTACCGGAGCCGGAGGGACCGATGATTGCTACTACTTCGCCCTGGCTGATATCAATATCGCAATGATTCAGGGCTTTTACCTGACCCTTATTAAATTCCTTTGTCAGATTCCTTACAGAAATCAACTTATCGCTTGTCTCCACGTCTCATCCTCCTTTCGATTGCCTCAATTGCTTTGCTGGCAGGATAATTAATGCAGAAATAAACCAATGCTACGAGGACATAGGGGCCTATGGTGATATAAGTGGTCGAAGATACGGTCTTAGCCGCCCACATGAGCTCTACCATACCAAGAGTGGAGCAGATGGAGGATTCCTTCACCATTGTGATTACTTCATTTGCCAAGGCCGGTAATATATTTTTAATTGCCTGTGGAAGAACCACAAGCTTCATCGATTTCGATGCTGATAATCCGAGGCTTCGGGCTGCTTCATTCTGTCCCGCATCCACCGCCAAAATTCCGGCGCGGAAGATCTCCGCCACATAGGCTGCACTATTCAGTGCCAGAGCTACAACACCGGGTATGAACATGGAGGTGTTGATAAAGCCGAATAGATAAAAGGTTGGTATCCTTATGTAATAAAAAAGTCCAAAGTAAACCAGAGCCAGCTGAACTAATAACGGTGTTGATCTAAAAATTGCGATATACATTCCTGCTAAGCTTCTGACAATCCAGGATTTGCTTAATCGCATCAAGGCCAGCAAAAGTGCCGGAACCACTGCAAGTAAAACAGAAACTACAGAAATAAAAAGGGTATATTCCACCCCTTGTATAAATAAGGATAAATATTTCGGTAAGAAGGTAAAATTAAAAAAGCTTGTTGGGTTCATCAGTATCCTTTCCACCATTTCATACAAGCAAAGGTGTAAAGCTTAAGGTACCTTCTTTACACCTTTGCATCATAGTTAAATAGATTATTCGATTGCCTTTGCACTTAGTTCATCCGCTTCTGCGATCCAGGCATCCATCGTACCATCTCCGGTTACTGTTGCAATTGTCTTATTGAAGGACTCTAAGAGCTTAGAGGGATCATCCTTCTTAACTGCAACAACATAAGGAGCAGCTACTCCCAGAGCTATCTCAGATATTACCAGGGTGTTGTCGCTGTTTGCATACTGCTGAGCTACAGCACCATCCAAAACGATGGCATCACATTTCTTATACACCAGGTTGTTTACCAGGTCTGTTACGGAGGAAACCGTTAACAGGGTAGCTCCCGGCATATCGTCCGTTACAATGTCAGCCTTTGTCGTTCCCATCTGAGCTCCCACGGTCTTATCCTTGAAGCTATCCAGGGAGGTATAATTTGCAGCATCCTCTGCCCTGACTAAGATCATCGGAGGCAGATCCGTATAATAGGGATTCGAGAAATCAGCTACCTTCGCACGGTCCTCATCCACCTCGACAGCAGCGATTACCATATCAATTTCTCCCTTCTGAAGGGAGGCCATCAGATTATCAAAGCTCATATTAACAATTTCAAGCTCCTTGCCCGCATCCTCTGCCAGCTTCTTAGCAAGAGATACGTCGATACCGGCATATTCCTTCTCCCCGGCATCATTCAGTACGATAAATTCAAAGGGGGGATAATCCGCAGAGGTCCCCAACACCAGCTTCTTGTCATCCTTCTTAGATCCGCATGCTGCCATGCTGAATACCAGGACAAGAGCAATCAATGCCATCATCATTTTTTTCATATCTTTCTCCTCTTTTCTTTCTATAATTAACCTCTTATGAGCTATAAGATTCCTTCCTGTGATGCATTTGAAGTTCCTTAATCAGCAACTCATTATCCACATTTCCCCCGCTGATGATCAGGGCAATATTTTTCCCGGTGAGCTGCTCCCCATACTGAAGTACCGCTGCAATCGGAACTGCTCCGGAGGCCTCTGCCACGATCTTCTCATTCAAAATGGCATGCACCATAGCCTTACGGATGTATTCCTCCTTTACCTCCAGGTGCCCGTCCAAGTAGTCCCGCAGCTCGAAGGAAAGTTGTCCGATTCCTCCTACCATGGCTTCACAGACCGAAGCCTTCGTGGGATACTCATGATACACTTTGTTATCCCTGATGGAGGCTGCCCAGGCGGGACATGCTTCCGAGTAAAGACCTATGACCTTTATATTCCTATTCCTACTCTTAGCGGCTACGGCAATTCCGGTACTAAGTCCCCCTCCACCGATTGGCACGAGGATTGTATCAATCTCCGGCTTCTGTTCCAAAATTTCAAGGGCAATTGTTCCTTGACCTGCATAAATCAAGGGATCATTATCACCGCCATCGATGAAGCTAAGTCCTCTTTCTCTTATGAAGCTGATTCCTTCGGAATATGCCTCATCATAATGCTTTCCCTTCTTTATGATTTCACCTCCATAGTATGTTATCTTTTCTAATTTACTTTGGGGTGTCGTCTCAGGAACGATGATTTTCACATTCTGAATCCCCAGCTGCTTTGCAGCATAGGATACAGCGATTCCATGGTTGCCGGAGGAGATGGTGGCAATACCGATACTCTTCTCCTGCTCTGCCAGAGTTAACAGCTTATTGAAGGCTCCTCGGATCTTAAAGGACTTCACCGGCTGCTGACATTCCAGCTTAAGAAAAACATGATGTTGTTCGTTACTAAGATAAATTGATTGTTCCAGCGGAGTTTGATAGATGTAATCCTTGATCCGCTCTCTTGCTATTTCGATCTCTGATGTCTTCAGTCTGTAATTTTTCATACCCTTCTCATTTCCAGTCATTTGCGAATCGTTCTGCTTTCCATACTATGATTAAACTATCTGTCCACTGATAATTACATTTATATGTTTAATTATAACACAACTGATTTATACTTTTCCACCGTATTTATATATAATTATTCATTAAATATACAAGATAAATTGATTAAAATCAACTATTTAATACGATTTTTTTCATAAAAACGTATGACAAGGCACCAATTTATTCATTTCTCTTCATAATTATTACAGTCAGAAATATTCTATAAATTACTATTTATACGTAAACCTTCCCACATTCTAACAGAAGGTCGTGAAGGTTTCCTATGCTTCCTTATCCTTAAGAGCGATCCGCTCCTCCTACTGGTGAATATCATAGTGCATAATAACGACGGTACTCTCCTTTAAGCCAAGCTTCAGCGGTAGCTCCTGTTGCTTCGTATAATGCATCGTAGTCCAAAAGTCAAATGCCCTATGGTTATCACTAGCCACTCCAATTCTTAGGGTTTTAGCACCCGACTCCGAAGCTGTCTTCACTAAGGCTTCCTGAACCCTTCTCCCTAGGCCCTTCCCTCTCTCACATGGGTCTATCAGAAGTAAGCCGATCGTCCATATCCCCTCCCTGGGATAATTTCGTACCAGATCAATTACTCCTACTAAGGATGAGTAATGGTTATATATTCCCAAAACGAATTTATCATCATACTCCTTGCCCAGGGGAAGCTCGGTTATAATCTCGTGAGCAGCATCCGCCCTGGGAGCTCTTCCCTCAACTATTTCATAATAATCAGAGCATCTCTCGCATAACCCTTGCAGGCTTTCTTCCTCCTCCAAGGTGATTCTTCTTACCAGATAAGGTTCCAAATTCATCATCATAGGCTATGTCTCCGATTATTTTCTTCCACTTTACCAACAGGAGCCAGATAGATCACAAATTCATTATCTATTTCATAGGAAGGCTTAGAATTAAAACCAATCAATTCATCCAATAAAGCCTGATCATAAGCCCCGATGGCACAGGTTCCGCAGCCGATAGCTTCGCAGGCCAGATACAGATTCTGACAGACATGTCCGGCATCCAGAAGGATATACTTATGAGCATCCATTGAATAACGCCATTCGCTTCGGTAGGGTATCACACTCCAAATGAAAGTTACAGCAGCATTTCCTAGGAATACTTGGCCACAGGCTGCTTCTGTTATACGATCGGATATGTTCTCGATCCCCTGAATGAACGCAAGCTCATGGTCAAGGGCAAGATAGTGATATAGGCCCGGTTCCAGTCCCTCAACCCTGCTAACCAGCAGATAGGTTTCAAACGGATGTCTGGCTCCTGCTGAGGGTACATTCCGTAGCGTTGCTTGCCTACTCTTTCCGACCACCTGCTTCACACCCTGTGTTGACCACAGAAGAAAGGATAACTCATCCAAGGTTATCGGCTGCTCCGTATATTTTCTCTTGCTACTTCTGTTGTTTATCAGACTAAGAAAGTCATTATTCTGGATTACCTGATCATATTCCTTGGTAAGAGGAATTCTTTTTAGCCCGTTGGAGGCCTTTATCATAGGTGGCTGAGCTATGCCCTGGGCTTGATCGCTGGGTTCGTCCCCCTCTGCAGTATCGTATGCCTTCAATAATTCCCTTAGCTCCATCATTTTTTGCTTCGTTGCTTCATTCATCATGTAATCTCCTTTATAGTCAGTATGTGAAGATCAACCGGGACTAAATACCATAATACTTAAAATTTGGTTATCTTCATCTATATATTATACAAAAAAAGGTGAACCGACAAGTCGGTTCACACAAAGAATTAAATTTATTTGAATGCTCCTGGATTCTATACATTTCTTGTTATTCTCCATATTACACCCGTGTTCGGTACAATCATATTAGGATTTTCTCTGAGACTGGTTCCCATATCAATGACATACATTGCACCATCCGGACCAAAGGCTATGTCAGCGGGTCTGCCCAGACCCCCTTCAAATGTAACATAAGAAGGAAATCCAGATTTGTTAATCGCAAAGGTTGAAACAGCTCCGGTGAAAGGATCAACCTTGGAAACCTTATATCCGCTGAGAGGGAACCGTTGATTGATCCCACCTATTGTACTAAGCTGAATGCTACCGAACTCAGTAACGTAGATATCGCCAACATTGCTAAACTCCTCATTACGATTAATGCCAAAGCCGGATATAAAGCTGTCCGGTGGAAATAGGGCGAAGGGTCTTGGTGGGATTCCGGGATGGCTGGCTAGTAAAAATTCCGGTTGAATTCCACCATCAGGTGTAAATCTGGGTAAGTTAACAGGCTCACTGCCTGCATAGTCAGGAAAGCCATACCACTGCCCTTCATTAATAATCAGTAATTCATCGGGTGCATTGGCAATTGGCCGGCTTCCTCTGATGTCATAGCCATTATTCGAAACATACAATATATCACCATAGAATTCAAGATAAGTCGGGCATCTTAGCCCCCAGGCAACCAGCTCCAGATTTGAACCGTCAGCTCTAGCCCGTACAATACTTCCCGATGCTTTTGTCACACCTCTCATAATTTCGTATTGATATGTTGGTTCTCCAAATTGGCTGTAGGCCCCCGTACTGACCCATTCCCTCCCATTCGCTGCTAATATATTAGGAGTAAGAAAGTTCTGCCCATTTAATAGAATCGGTGCACCGGGACTGTCATGAAAATAAGGATGCTGCGGTACCCATAGATTATCCGTGCCAACTACACCGGAATTCGTGGCAGTTCCCAAGCCAAAGTACATCCTTCCCTCGGAGTCAAAATCAACTCTGCAATTACTGTAATCA
Source organism: Bacillota bacterium (assembly GCA_023435645.1). Lineage (GTDB taxonomy): Bacteria > Bacillota > Clostridia > Lachnospirales > Lachnospiraceae > Mobilitalea. The sequence continues at coordinate 2,599 of JAEYRK010000094.1, read as the reverse complement.
CCATAGCTGGGCAAACCCATGATGATATCATTCCTCACTCCGTCAAAGGTTAGAGTGGAGATAAGCCCCTTATGTGATACATAGATCAATCCATTATAATCGGTAATACCCAGTAAAGGGAAATTAAATTGATCGGCAATCGTTTCAAATACACCATTTCTAAGAATCATTACACTTGGACTGCCCGAGGTATAGCCGGAATTTGTGATTAGCATCTCTCCATTATTGGTAAACAGGATACAGTTAGGAGCATCCAGTCCCTCTGCAAAGACCTCAATGGAATAACCCCGCTCAACTGTGATATCCTCCGGGTTAATATATCGTGATCCTTCACTTATTTCATTATACTGCATATCGGCTTCTCACTAAGGAATTTAATATATTATATTCAAAGTAGAAAAACATATTGATACAAATATAACTTAATTTTGTTTGCCGGAGATTTCAAGGTAAAAAGCAGCAAAGGATGCATTCATATAAGGCACCAGCCATAGGAAGCCAATTCCCAGAGTCAAAGCACTCAAAAAGATCCATCCAATGAAGCTGATTGCGAGACAAAACAGGCGCCACTTATTCCCATGCATCATCTCCTTGGATTGCTGTATGGCCTCCAGGATACCCATGGATGGATTCTCTTCCATGATGTAAAAAGCCATGGAGTAACTGATCGCAGCAATAATCCCCGGGATAATTAGAAGTAATGCCCACAAGAAGATCAAAAACATCATCACCAATCGAAGCCCTAAGGCCTTCCAGAAGATATCCATTCTGGAGAACAAATCACTAAATTTAGGATCAGTCCCATTAATCAGGTTCTTGTTGAAACGACAATATCCTAGCTCTATTGCGCCCCCGATAAAGAAGGTGATCAGCGCCCATATCAATACGACAAGTATAATCGTTGTCATAATTGCAAAGTAACCCCTTGTAAATTCAGGAAATACTGAACTTCCGGAATGATTTCCCTTGCCGTTTGAAGAACCTCCTCCGCGAGAAACAGCCCCTAAGAGCATAGCAATAAATCCTGTCCAAACCGCAAGGCCCCACTTCCCCTGAAGTGCCTCCCGGGCTTTTCTTCGAAAATCTGCTGCCAATGACATAACAAACCCTCCCCTCAATGTTTAAAATAAATAACCTCTTTCTACTATTTATATTAGCAATTATCCGTAATCATGGCAATATTCATAGATTGATCTACCTTAGTATTTGTAATGATCCGGTTTTATCACCCAAGACCTTTGTCACGATTTCTGAAGCTTGAGAAGAAGCATAAAAGTAAGTATCCTTATCATTTACTGTCCACTTCGCAAGTCCTTGTCCATAGGGCTGGACATAGGTATTATTCTTTAATACAGGTAAATACTCCTCTAGAATGGGCATATGCAGTAAAAAGCCCTTACTCTGATAAAATATATTATTGGATATCACATAATTCTCAGATGGATTATCAAATCCCCACATCATAATATGGGAAGTTGACGTTGGTTCATTCCTTTGATCTATCATACAGGCTCCGGCATACATTAAGATATTATGATCTATCTTAACATTCTTCATGACGGGTTCCTCTCTTTTTAAATCATAAAAGATTTCGATACTGCTTGCACAGTTTGTTACTAAGTTATCGGCATAGGTTATATTGTGAGCAACATAGTTTACCTGTTCGAAATCCTTACCACCTTGATTGGACAATCCTGCATCAAACACCTGATAGATGTAGTTGTTTTTTGCTGTACAATAATCATAAGGACCATCAAACTCGATGGCATTCCCATATCTCATCGGAAATCCGGTTACTGTGTCATAGTACTGCACCGTTCCGCCTATCCAGCCAAATTCACAATTTTGAACAATGAGATTATTTCCATAGGAGAATAGAGCATGGCCGCCGCAATATCGAAAGCATAGATTATTAAATACTGCATTTTGGGCAGGAATAATTATATTCTGTCGAATGGATATCTCAATTGAATCGAAAACCTCTCCCGGATTCCCTTTATCACATCGTAGATACAACTTGCCAACACTGATTGACTCCTCCATCCCTGATAGTTCGCCAAGATATGGAACGCCATTCTTAATCACACTATCTGCCGGTGTAAAATAGGATAAATCATGGGATAAATTATTTTTTATCGAGAAAGCTTTCTTAAGGTTATCCTCACAAACATATTTGCCATTTAAATAATATGGGGTCTCTTTATAGCCAGCTGCTTCCCCTTCATTAAAAACAATGGATCCGCAGTCCGGAAGCATTTTATGATAAACCCATATATTCTTGCTTCCATCTAATAAAGACCATTTTTCAGGAGAAGCTGCATTCTCACCGGAGCCATATATTCTTGGTTTTTCACCACTGCCATATGCGGAGTAGGTAACCCCTTCTTGTGCTATTAATTGTCCTCTCCAGAGACCACCTTTTTGAAATACAACCATATCCCCGATTTGTAGGGAAGCGGTACTTACCTTATGTAAGGATTGCCATGGGGTATCCTTTGACAATCCATCATTAGAATCATTTCCGGCTTCGGATACATAGTAGGTTGTGCCCTTTACGGTTATCTCAGTAGTATCATTTAGAATGGCCTTTCTTTTCGCA
>JAEYRK010000098.1 GCA_023435645.1 Bacillota bacterium | reverse complement strand
CAGCAAGATGATATAAAAAACATCTATTTTTAATAATTTTTCTTGTTTACACGTTTGTGTTATTCATATCTGATTGATTTGTGTGGAATTTACTTTTTCAATGTGGAAGTTACCTTTTCAATTGACCAAATGAGGGTAATGGTAAGCGAATAATGACTTCTCCTGGTCCGGGATTTTGGAAATCACTATAACATCAACATAACGGTTAGTATAATAAATCTATCATAAACATATAGGGAACATCTTCACCGACATATTCATCCGGAAGCCATATTGATATAAAATATTCCCCAGGCTCCAGATAGAACGCTTGAATTACCTTCATAGGATCCCCGTTATAAATTTGGTTTTCTCCATACGCAATCGGATACTCTAAATCATAATCATAGAGATGGAAGCGGATATCCTTCATCAGCTCCTTATTCTTCAACCCCATAGCCCCTATAACATAGACAGGCTCTTCTACTTTAAATGAATAACAATCCCAGTATTCATCCGCCGTGATCGCACCTTCTACATATACCATCGGAGCAATCTCCTGGCAGGTCATCGGATCACCGCTTTTCGTGGAATCTTCATAAATGACCTGAGTGTCCTTATCCTTTTGTATAAGCTGATACTGCTCTCCAAACTCCTTCATGCTCATGGGCCTGTTGGTGCTTATCTTCTGAAGCTCCTTGATATTAACTGCAAAATTAAGATTCTGTCCATTCACCAAATACATCGTATTGACCCCTAAGACCTCTCCATAGCCATTCAAGAGTGGTCCTCCGCTGTTACCGGGCGAGATAGGTGCGGTAATCTGGATATAATCCACCCCTTCTATCACACGGGAGCTGGTGGATACCATACCATCCGATAAGGTTCCGGTCAATCCCAATGGACTTCCCAGTGCATAGATCTCTTCTCCCGTTACCGCACCATCCTGGTTGAGCACCAAGGAAGGATTTTGAGAATTTACTCTAAGAATGGCCAGGTCTATTTTGGCATCAAAGCCGACAATCTCCTTGACCTCATACTCCTTTTCCTCCTGGGTCCTTACGATAATCCTGGAGCTGCCTTCAATGACGTGATAATTTGTGACCAACAATCCGTTATCTATGAAAAAGCCGGACCCGGTGTAAACGGCCCCCGACTTATTTGTTGCCGTAATAATCACGGTTGCAGGGGAGCATTTTGCATAAACCTCCTTGGCATTCAGCTCTAATCTGTCCTTAGGCTTCTCCGTCACAGTGATGTCAATATACAGGCGATCTGTAGCCTTATCAGAGGTGAGTATCAGGGTCTCCTTCCCTGCCTTCTTCGGAAGAATTGTGATTGGAAGAATATTCGCCTCAGTCTGCTTCTCCCATTCAAAATCTATCACCGCATTACTTTTACTTAAGGTATCTGCCGTCAATACCTCGTCTTTGATTGGTTCATAGATATGCACATACACCGTAGACGGTTCATAACAAGTGATTTGATTTGAAAAAACCCCTAGACGATTCGTACCAATCGATATCTCACCTTGCTTTTTAATCCCCCCTGCGGTGGCTGTCACAGTAACCTCTCCAGCAGACAGTGCAGTTAATTTGCCTCCCGCGCTGATCGAGGCAATGGTATCATCCGATACGCTCCATACTACCTTCTCCTTCATTCCGTTGGTTTTTGCTTTCAACAGATAAGCTTCTCCAACATTCAGATAATCTATGGAGGAGGTAAACTCGATCGTTGGCTTCTTCACTGTTACCTCTGTCTTTAAGCGATAGGTTTTCCCATTCTGCTTTATTGTGACAGTGATTGTAGCAGCTCCTGCTTTCAGAGGCTTCACCTTACCAGCCTTTGAAACAGTTGCCACCCTTGTGTTACTGGATTGATAGGTAACAATAGCTTTCGAAGACAGGTTCTTTATTTCTACTTTATAGGTGTCAGCTCCTAAGTAAAGTACCTTTTTTGATGTGACAACAGTCGGTGCCTTTACCGCAGCTATCGCAATAGATTGCATAAAGTATCCGGGGGATACTGTTGTACTACTGAATAAAAGCAGGATCAGCAAAGCCTTCGCCATATATCTTTTCAATTGACTCAAAAAAATTCCCCCTATCAGTTATCTTATATAAGATAATTATAGTGGGGAATCCGTTTTATGACAACCAAATTCTTCCGTTATATTTCTATTTCCGATTTTTTCCGATATAACTTCCCATTCCGCCCTTCACATTAATCACATCAAAGCCGGCTTTCTTCAGAACAGAGGTTGCTCTTTGGCTTCTTCCTCCGGATTGGCACATGATATAATATCTCTGGTTCTTGTTCAGGTATTGCCCCGGGTTTGTAAGCAGCTGACCCATGGGAATATTTCTCGCTTTTGTGATATGGCCTTGGGAATACTCATTAGGCTCCCTGATATCGATTAAGTTAATTTCATTCAGTATTGTATCAAGCTCATTCACAGAAATGGAACCAATATCATCTTTATGAAACAATGCAAACATATTCTTCTCCTTTACGTTACGGCTGATTTCAATAGCTATCATCTGTATTATAGCAGTTCTCTATTCAGGAAAAAGTGATTATGTCACAAAGACTCAGCTTTGAGATAAGCTCCGAACCTCATCCTCCTGCTCAAAGAGAACGCATCCCCCTGTATGCTCCATCATGAGCATGGGGCTATCACTTAGCCGCCGGAACAATGGTGATTGTAATGCATTACGGATGGAGGTATCTCGTAGCCGCAGTGACGATTTGTTTGCTATGATTTGTTTGGTATTACTTGCTTCGTATGAATTGTTTGCTATAATAAATCTGATAGAGATACAGTAGAAGCCATAAGGATAAAATAAAGTGGAAGTACCTGACAGAAAGGTCAGGAGGAAAGGAAGTTCTTAATGAACGAAGAACATAACAATAATTACAGTAGTCTTGAAAATTATCATCAGTTTACCCTATCGGATTTCTTGAATCATTCGTTTTCCTGCTCCTGCAATCGAATTCACAGGGCTCCGATCCATACGATCATCATCGAAGAAGAAGCTATAATGAAGCTACCCCAGGTCATCATAAGCACCGGCTGCCAAAAGCCCTTCCTTCTCTATGATCTCACTACCTATTCCTTAGTCGGAAGTAAGGCTGAGGAGATCCTCAATCACTGTGGCATACCCTTCTCCTTTCATACTTTATCAGAGGAGGAGCCAATTCCGAATGAGGAGACGATTGGTACCATCCTGATTCATATGGATCCCTCCTGCGATCTGATAATTGCAGTCGGAAGCGGTACCATCAATGATCTCAGCCGCTTTATCAGCTATCAGCTTAAGCTCCCTTATCTCATCCTTGCCACTGCACCCTCCATGGACGGCTATGCTTCCGGAGTGTCTCCCTTGATCGTAAATCATATGAAGACCACCTATGAGGCTCATGCTCCCTATGCCATTCTTGGAGATCTCTCTCTGCTGAAGGAGGCTCCGGACAGAATGATCGCAGCAGGAATCGGTGATCTCTTAGGGAAATACAACGCCCTTTGTGATTGGTCCATTGCTCATATTCTACTGGGAGAATATCATTGCAATACCTTGGAAGGCATTGTTAGAAGATCTCTGGAGCTTGTTCTTCAAAATATCGATGGGGTAAGAAGCAGGACATCGGATGCGATCCGAGGTGTTATGGAAGCCTTGGTGCTATCAGGAATCGCTATGAGCTTTGCCGGTAATTCAAGACCGGCCTCCGGCAGTGAGCATCATTTATCCCATTACTGGGAGATGTGCTTCCTATCTGAGGGAAGGAAACCACATTTACACGGAGCTCAGGTGGGAGTAGCAACCGTTGCTATGCTTCGGGCCTATGAGCTGCTAAGGGAGCTTCCGATTGATTTTACAGCAGCGAAAGAAAAAGTCAACAGCTACTCTGCCCTTAAGTGGGAGTCAGATATGGAGCATTACTATGGACCGGCAGCACCTTCAGTGATCAGGCTCGAAAAGGAAACCGGAAAAAACGCACCCGAACAGGTGCTGGCCCGTCTGGAGCTGATCGAAGCACACTGGGAGGAGCTCAAGGCGTACATGGACTTACTACCCTCTGCAGACGGTCTCCGTAATATCCTGATCTCCTTATCCGCACCAGCAAGCCCAATGGAGATCGGCATTGACCGGACCACCTTTATCGAGAGTTTTCTGGCTGCCAAGGAGTTACGGAACCGATATGCCCTCCTTCAGCTGTTATTTGACTTAGGCCTATTAACGGAGTTTGCTATCAAGCTGTGGGATTACTTTTGATTTGCTTATGCCTTGTAGCGATTCCTTCGATGGTCGGCTTCAGTTCCTTGCGGGCTCTTAGGATATGGACTTCTTTCCCCTGAAGTTCGGAAAGCATTCGATGATAGTTGCTTCTATTTTTCTTATGAAAGGTCCATATCCATACAAGAAACTGGAGGTCAAAACACTCGGGGCATTCCCTACCCATATCCGGCCTGGTCTTACCGTAATACCTTATTACTCTGCCGAACGCCCCGCGAAGGCAAGTGAATCTGGAGAAATCCAGATAAATCGCTGTATCACAATGCTCCAGCCGCAGGGGTAGGGTCCGGTTATAGTTACCGTCAATAATCCACTCCTCACCTGCTAATACCTCCTCCAGCAAGGCATCGAATTCCATATCAGTGATATGCTTCCATCCCGGTCTCCAGTAAAGCTGGTCCAGATGAATGACCGGAATGTTCAGCCTCTCTCCTAGAATCCTTGCTAATGTGGATTTACCGCTACCGCCACAGCCAAAGATAACAATTCTCATCGGGACCCTCCTTTCTGGATCTAATTTATACCTAGGTTATTACACTACCGTAGGTATACATTTTGCTCACACAACAGCTTTCTGATTAGGAAGCGAAGTGATATCACCTACTGATAACAGTATTCCTTACTGAGCGTTACGAAATCCCTCAGTCTGATATCTCTGGAGGAGCTCCCTATATGGATTCCGTATTGGCCGGGCTCCGCATAAAAGCATTTCTTATTTGTATCATAGTATCCAAAGGCAGCTTGATCCAGCATCATTTCTACCTTAACTTCCTTGCCAGCTTCCACAAATACCTTTGTAAAATCCTTTAATTCATGGACCGGCCGTTCTACTAAGGAGCTACTGCCGGAAACATAGACCTGCGCAATTTCCGAGCCATCCCTGGTACCGGTATTTTTAATGGTAAAGGAAAGCTTGATACAGAGCTCCTCCTCACCTGAAGCAGCAAGGGAATGGCTCTTCTCCTGTACAGTAATTGTTAGATTCTTATATTGATAATCCGTGTAGGATAATCCGTGACCAAAGGGAAACTCCGGCTCAACACAGCGGGTATCATAATAGCGATAGCCGACGAATACTCCCTCCCGGTAGACCACCTTCTTCTCATCACCGAAATCCCCCAGCTTATGGGCCGGTGAATCGGATAACTCCTTCGGGAAGGTCTCTGCTAGCTTCCCGGAGGGGTTCACCTCCCCTAATAGCACCTCCGCCAGCGCATTGCCACCCTCCATACCGGCATAATAGCTCCATAGGATGGCCTTGGCTTTTCCGGACCAAGCCTTCATCTCAAGCGGAGAGCCTGCAAACATAACGATGATGGTATCGGGCTTCACCTCCAGCAGTGCTTGAATTAGTTCGTCCTGACCATAGGGCAGCTTCATATCCCTCCGATCACTGCCCTCCACATCATAATCATGATTTAGGCCACCGATAAAGATAACCTCATCACATTCCCCTGCAAGAGAGACTGCTTCCTGATACAGCTTCCCTCTTTCCTTCGCTGCTTCCTCCTGAGCCAGTCTCCACTTCTCAGCCTCTGCCTGCTTTTCTGCCTCTGTAAGCTTCTCCAGGCTATGGTGCTGCCAGTTTAGCTCCTTCTCCTGAGCCTTTGGAATATCATAGCCCTTAGCGAATTTGACCTCCACATTCCCTCCAAGCTTTGACATAAGCCCCAATAAGGGAGTTATTTCGTACAGCGCCTTGATCTCTGCGCTTCCTCCGCCGGAGGAATGAACCCGCACTGCATTCTGGCCGATGACCGCCAGTGTCTTCATCCCCTTACGATTGACCGGGAGTCTTCCCTCCTCGTTCTTTAGCAATACGATAGACTCTCTGGCCGTCTTCAATGCGGCCTCCCGGTGTTCAGGAGCATTGTAGGTTCCCGCCTTCCTGCTTCGGCTTTCTTCACCCAGCATGTTCAGCCTCAGCATGAGCCTTAGGATATTTCTAATCTTCCTGTCTATGAGCTCTTCCTTTATTTCACCCTTTCGGACCGCTTCCAGCAAAGGCTTTGCCATATAATAATGATCAAAATCCGGACCCACGGACATCTCAATGTCCAGCTCCGACTCAGCTGCCGCCCTTGTATCATGGATCGCACCCCAGTCAGAGATGATTGCTCCGTCATAGCCCCATTCCTGCCGAAGAATGGTATTGAACAGAAATTTGCTCTGAGAGCAATGTTCCCCATATAGCATATTATAGGCACCCATCAAAGAAAGGCTTTCCCCCTTGTGAATCGCCGCCTGAAAACCAGGAAAATATATTTCCCGTAACGTCCGTTCCTCCATCTCGGTATCCACCCATAGACGTTCCGTTTCCTGATTGTTCGCAGCAAAATGCTTCACACAGGCTGCGACATCATTTTCCTGTATGCCCTGGATTAAAGGAACCACCAGCTCCTCAATCAGCTTAGGATCCTCACTCATATACTCAAAGTTCCTACCGCACAGAGGACTCCTCTTGATATTGATCCCCGGTGCTAATATTACATCCTTGCCCCTACCTCTGGCCTCTGCTCCCAGTACCTTACCGGTTTCATAAGCAAGCTCCCTGCTCCAGGTCGAAGCCAGTGCACTGTTACTGGGAAGATATGAAACCTTGTCCTCTTCCTGATAGATATTGATCCAATCCTTTAGGGCAAATTCCTTCCTGACCCCCATCGGTCCATCGGACATTTTCAGGGGCGGAATGTGAAGTCTCTCTATTCCGGCAGTCTGAAATAACCCTTCCCCATGGATCATTGCAATTTTCTCCTCCAGTGTCAGCTCTGCCAACAGCTGTTCAATTCTTTCTTCCTTCACTTTCTTCATTTGATAACCCTCTTATTAGTTTATATTATTTAGTTACAATGGTAATGTTTTAGCTCATATTCATTATAGCAAACAGCTGCTAAAATGGAAATGTACTATTCTCTTCTTTGAATCATGTTTCATTATTGTGATATTCCTTAAGGAATAATACCTCCCTAAGAAAAAAGCCCGTCAGTGGGGAATGGTTCTCCTCTGACAAGGCTGATTAAGAATACATTACGTCTCAATCAAACTCTGTTTTTCTTGCGCATAAAAGAAATATCTTTTATGATTAGGATAATAAGCTGATGGGGAATGCCTTACCTGATTACGACGGTATCATAGACAAGTGATCCCATGTTTCCCGTGTATCAGACGAAATAATAATAAAGAGAGGATAAACGATGAGAAGAAAAGACAGAGAAATCACTGAATGGAATGAGCTCCTGAAAATAATCAAAAAGTGTGACGTATGCCGGCTTGCCCTGTTTGATGAGGACTATCCTTACATCATACCGCTCAACTTTGGCTTCACCTATGAGGATCATCAGCTAAAGCTTTATTTCCATAGTGCAAAGGAGGGTAAGAAGCTGGATCTGATAACTAAGAACTCCAAGGCTGCCTTCGAAATGGACTGCTCCCATGAGCTGGTTACCGGTCCGGAGGCTTGTAATTACTCCATGAATTATGAAAGCATATGCGGTCACGGAACTATCACGCTTTTAGACCAAGACCAGAAGGAATATGCCCTTCGTCAAATCATGAACCAATATACAGAGGACACAAGTCTAAGATTTCATGAGGGGTATCTGAACGCAGTTACAGTATATGAATTATCTGTAGAGCATATTACGGGAAAAAGCAGACCACCTAGACAAACCACCTAGTATATGAGATTTTATATTGCCCCCGTATGATTAGCCAGGGTTTCGTCAGTTCAAAACTATCTCAAGCCCGGCATTGGTTCCTTTGCCTTCAAACAATAATTTTCCGGAACGTCTTGTGAATCGGATGTGTACTTCGGAATAAATACTTTCCATAATTGTTCTTTCCATCAGGCCACTGTTGGGAGCCTTTAGCTCTCCACCCAGGTTCTGTGTTATGCTTAAGACCAGTCGATAGCTGCGGTCCACAATCACAGCCGTAAGGCTACCTTCCTTATCCTCCAATCTGATCAGCTTGGCACCGGTATAGGTCGCGAACAGATAAAGCCTATCTCCAAGTCTGAGAAAGGAGATAAAGCCCGGAAATGAGCTTCCCAACCATGGGATCCTGGCTGCAGAAAACATGATGGTAGCATCCTGATTACCAAAGTGATTGGACTGCAGCCAGATCCAGGACTTCGGAAAGGATCTGCCCCAGTCCTTCTCAATATACCCTTTGCCACCGGTGAAGTCAATCTGCTTCTCTCCAAGCTTTAGACTTCCGATGATATGATGTTGGATATTGATGATTCCGTGATAGCATTCCATAAAAGGAATGTAGGTGAAGGGGCCCATTATACCGGGAAGATATATGGACTTTGGCAGACACAGAATATCCTGGAATTTAAGGCTGCCGGACAGCTTCAGCTGATCATCTTTAAGGTTTAGGGATAGACAGTTCTGGCTAAAATAATTCTGACCAATCCTAATGGCAAATTGTCCCGTATGAAATCGAAACGCTTTCCTGTCAAACCGAAAATAGGATACCTGTCTGCCATTGTACATTACCTGAATAAAGGCATGGGAATCCTCCATGCCTTTTCCTATGGAGATTCCAGGTATGATTGCTATGGCATGCTCCATGCTCTGATCGATTAATTTATAATACCAGCCTTCAAAATAATGCTTCTTCTTATCTTTTCCCTGAAAAATTTCAGGATGGAACAGCTTTCTTAGTCCGTACATTAGTCAGTTTCCTTTATTCATTCAATAAATAGTAAAGTCCGAATTATTGTTTTTCAGCTATGCTTAAAATATCCTCCAAAGATGAATTCTCCTCATTGAAATCTCCACGAATCATCTTCAGAACTGTCTTCTCCGCATTGATCTCATCCTCTGTCCTGATGCCCCAGCGCCTGATAAACGGAATAGGAGGACACCAGCCCTGCAGGGCATGCTGGAGCATAAAGGATCCTAGGAAGCCCGTGACCAGAAACCAAAACCTGCCAAACTTGAACCCAAGGATGGAGCTTATCAAGAGCCATACCGCTGCATTCGCCTCCAAGACCCGTTCCGTATCCCACTCAAGGTTCAGATCTCTGATCCGTTCTGTTATATCCTCCTTATTCAATCCTCTGTAAAGCTTCAGATTTCGTATTGTCTGGTTTCTGATCTCCGAATTGATCATAGGATCTGTACGAAGATAGACCCTCTGTGCAGTTGGTGGTAACACATACTTTCTTCTGATATAAATCACTCTCCCATGTTAGATACCTATAGCATGCACCGGATCTATCCTTCTCATACATAATCTGCCTAATGATCCCCCGATCGCCAAGTTCCATGATCAAAACCTGGAAATCCATCAGAAAATGCTCCATGTATCTGTAACCTCTTATAGGAATCCAAGGATTTTCTCCCTAAACTCCTCCAGCTGCTTCATATATCCCTCGATCAATTTCTTATCAAGCTCCTGTTCCTTATTCTGCTTAACTGTCTTCATGACAGGAGCCAGTACTACCGCCGGTAATACGATGGAGGCAGTTGTCACTAGAAAATTAGACCTCTTTAGGATACTGAGCCCCTGTCTTCATCCGGTACCCGGCCATTTAACCTTGCCCTGATATGTTTCCAGTCTGGAAGGTAAAGGTCCATATAGGACCTAAAGATGTGATTGTGGCTGCTTTCCAGCAGATGTACCAGTTCATGAACAATGACATATTCCAGGCATTCCGGTGCTTTTCCCGCCAGCTTAAGGTTCAGACATATTTTCTTCTGTTGCACTTGACAGGTTCCCCATCTGGAGGTCATATCCCTTAAGTACCACTCCTTCGCCTTCACTCCAATGATCTCTTCCCATTTCAATAATAACTCGGGAACAATGAGCTCAAGCTCCTGCCGAAATAGCTGCTTCAGGATACCATATCGCTCCTCTGCCTTACTTTCGCCCTCTCTCTTCTTTACCTGAAGAAGGATATCAGAATCTCTCAGGGTAGCACCATTCTTCCTCTGATCATACTGAACCTTTAGCGGAAGACTCCTTCCCCATAGGAAGACCTCCTCATCATTGAGATATTGTAGCTTTTTTGAGGGCATCGCTTCCTGCCTGTTGTTCAGCTTCTCTTGCTGCTGTCTGATCCACTCCTGCTTCGATAGCAGGAACTCATGGATGGCTTCTACCGGCATTCTGTATGGAGCGCTGACACAGAGCCTGCCCTCCGGTGGCCGCACCCTTAGGTATAGGTTTTTTATCTTCTTCCGTTCCAGAACTACAGTCTGCCCACGAAACTCAAGTATGCTGCTTCCTTCCTTATCCTTTGTTTTTTTAATCATCTACTCATACACCTGTATACCCTTTAGCCATCAACCTGTCTACCTCGTTACCATATTCTCTTATACTCTTATACTCTTATACCCTTATACCCTTATTCCCTTATTCCCTTACTCTCAATTACCTTATCCACCTATTAGCTTTTTTTCTTGTATTTACGCTTCCTTTTCGGCTGAGTCACTGATTTCATCTCCTCCGACGGTTGGGCCGGTTCGCTTTTTAAGGAGACCCACATAGAGCTGCCACCCTTCCCCTTTGAGTTGATCTCAAGGAAGTCAAATTTCTTAAGGAATTTGGACAGCTTTGTATCCCCATAATTTCTGACGTCAAAGTCTGGATAGCGTTTGACCAGGCGACTTCCCAGCTCACCCATATTCATGCTCTGGTCTTCTTCATCCACCTCATTCATCATTTTAAGTATGGTAGTCTTAATGACCTCGATATCCGTCATATTCTTTGGGCTATCCCCATTGTCCGCTATTATGGGACTCTTTGACGGTTTATTGGCGCTATCCGTCTCAAGCTCCATTTCCTTACCGATGTTTACTTTCTTATCTTTATTATTCTCATTTTTCTTATGACTATGTTCCAGCACCATACTATTTGATTCTGTCTCAGCCAAGACGTCCAGATATTTAAACTGGTTACAGGAGGCAATAAAAGGCTTTGGCGTCTTCTTCTCTCCCATACCGACTACCAGCATCCCTGACTCTCTTAGCCGGGAGGAAAGCTTCGTAAAATCACTGTCACTGGATACGATGCAGAAGCCTTCTACATTGCCGGAATACAAAATATCCATTGCATCAATAATCATGGCAGAATCCGTGGCATTCTTCCCCACGGTATAACCATATTGCTGGACCGGAGTAACCGAATTCTCCAGCAATACATCCTTCCAGGAGGCTGCTGAGGGCTTCGTCCAGTCCCCATAAATCCTTTTATACGTAGCAACACCGTAATCTGATATCTCATCTAGAATATACTTAATATATTTCGCTGATACATTATCCGCATCGATCAGTACCGCAAACCTTTTATCTCCGAGCATAAAGCCCTCCCATCACTCATTAATCACTTATTTTCTATTGACACTTTAAACCCTTACATCTTTTGTAAGCTTGATCTGTTACTTACATTATAGCCATTTGTCCAGTATTCGTCTACCTGAACTTCGTCACTCTTCCAGGCTTAGGACGATATCTTTCTTTTTCTTTCACTCCCCATGGGTATACATTTCCATAAGCTGTCAATACTCAAGGTAGGAGGTGGTAAGTTGATAACATTTATCAAAAGCTACGAGCTGATTACGATTCGTAAAAAACTGATCCTATTATACCTATTGAATGTTACAGATATCCTATTTACCTTAGCACTACTACAAACAGGCTTCTTCACTGAAGCGAATATCTTTATGGTGAATGCGGTACAGTCTCCGATTGCCAGCTTCCTATTAAAGATTATTCTACCGGCAGGTTTGCTCTATTACCTTTATCGCAGAATCTGTCAATCCGATGCTTCACAGATGAAGGTTTCAAATATCGGGATCAATATATCCCTGACAATCTATGCACTGGTGAATCTGACCCATCTGATTTGGTTAGGCCTTCTTCCTTATTTCTATCGGATCACTTAGGAGGATATCGCTTCTGTATAAAACGCCCTTTCCGATAGCATTCGGAAGGGCGTTTTGTTTGAAGGGCAAGGAATTATCCCTTGATTATTGCATCTCCTTTATCATTCACCGGAAATCCGGAAGCCCTCTGATATAATCTACCAGCTCCACAAAGCCTCCCTGACGATAGCCTGAAATATCCGCACCCTCCTTATTAATTAAGCAATCTGTCAGTAGATAGGGTTCTATTCCTAGCTCAGCTGCACACATATCATCCTGAACATCATTACCCACCATGATGCACTCAGAGGGATCTTTGCCAATTTCCTTCAGGATCGACCGATAATACTCCTTGTTCGGTTTACAATAGGAGCTATTCTCATAGGTTGTAATCAACTCGAAATCCTCTTCCTTAAGACCTGCCCATTGGATCCGATTCAGGGTTGCTATTCTAGGGAACAACGGATTCGTTGCCAGAACTACACGATAGCCCTTATTTTTTAATAGCCGGATCATATTCGCAGCCTCGGGATGACGGACTGTAGCCCTCTTGGCTGCAACAAATTCATTCCTGTAAAAATCCTCGAAAACCGGCTTTAATCTCCTCATGTCTTCCCCTTCCTTACCGGAGAAGTTATTCCAAAAACGCTGCTCGTTTGTCATAGAACCATCATTTCTGATCATAGACATAGTACCAATCCAGACAGATTGGAGCAGCTTCTTCTGATCCATCCCATATGGAGCCATCTTCAGGGTTAAGGCTTGGAAATAAGCTTCCATAAAGGCCTCCTGATCCATCGGTAATAAGGTGCCGTCAAGATCAAATAATACTGTATTCATACCAATCCTCCATACTGCCGATTATATTTGGGTTTCCCCTAAACTTAAAAGTATCATTCATTCAGCAATTGATTTCATACTAGCAGAAATTACTTCGATAGGCAATCCCCTTACCTCTTGGCACTCCTATCCCTGATTTTGCTTTACCTCCCCAGTTTCGTTACCGGGATAGACCATATTGACTCAAAACTCATAAAGTTAGCAGTCTTGAACCTCAAAGCAGCACATATACTACAGTAAGAGGATAGGGGAGAAGCTTTGATGGATACATTTTATGAGCAATTTCATATGCAATGCATGACATTAACGGGTCGTGGACAGGTAACCGCCTTACCTGATCTGGCTGTGATCCGGCTGGGTGTCAGAACGGAGGGTAAGAATCTGGCTGAGGCCCAGAGCCTCAATGCAGAAATCAGTCAGACAGTCCTTACGGGACTGCAGCAGCTGGGAGTGACCGATATTAAAACCCATCAATACCTGATAGATAAACTCTATGATTATGAGGATAACAGGAGAATCGACCGTGGCTATTCCGTCAGTAATATTTTTGAAATCAGGACAGAGCAGTTAGCAATGGTCGGTACCTTGATCGATCAAGCAGTGATGAGTGGGGCAAATGTGGTGGATTTTATTTCTTTTGAAGTATCAGAGCCTGATTACTATTATCAGCAGGCTTTAAACCTTGCCATTCAGAATGCAATGCAAAAGGCAAAATCCATTACAGTAAATCTGGGGATATCAGAGGATCCACTGTTGATTAACATTACTGAAAACACCGCTACCCCTGTTCCCTTCCGGCAAACCTTTGCAGCCCGTGGTGAATTAGCAGCCACACCCATCGAGCCCGGTACGATACAAATTGAAGCCATCGTCACAACAGAGTTCGTAGCCCCGGCAGGAAAAGCCTAAGCGATTGGTGGGAACATATACAGCGGTTGACAAATCGTAGCACCATTGGTTATCCTCACTGCTTGCAGTAACAGAATGCTCTGTCAGAAGCTTGTGAGAAGCCTATGGTGCTTTCTTTCACGTAACCGCCGTAAGGAATGCTCTGGAGGAAAAAGTATCAGGGCATCAGGTGGGAAGTGCCTGTAGGAAGCAGGGAAGGATCTGTTCCTCCCCAATCGGCTTGGACAGCAGATAGCCTTGAATGTAATCACAATGATGGCTTTTCAGATATTCCAGCTGTTCCTCCTTCTCAACTCCCTCTGCCACAACCTCAATTCCCAGATGATGCGCAAGGGAGATGATGTTTCCAACAATGTGTTTCTTATCCCGTTTGTCTGTGATTTTATCAATAAAGCTCTTATCTATCTTTAGAATATGAATCGGCAGCTGCTGCAGATTGCTTAGGGAGGCATATCCTGTCCCAAAATCATCCAGTGCAATCCTGATACCCATCTCTCTCAGCTGATTGATCACCTCAATCATCTGCTCAGGGCAGGAAATAAGAACAGATTCCGTAATTTCCAGCTCCAGATATCGGCTGTCAAAGCCGGTTTCCTCAATCATTTCTTTCATCATTGACACAAAATCCGGCTGCGCCATCTGTACGACAGAGATATTAATGGATACGATGGTCTTGATGTCATAACTCTTCTGAAGCTCCATGAATTTCAGAAGTACTGTTTTTATGACCCATTTTCCCATATCAATAATCATGCCGGTCTCTTCTGCGATCGGAATGAACTGTGCGGGACTGACAAGTCCCAGCTCCGGGTATCTCCATCTGGCCAGTGCCTCAAAGCCCCTCAGCTCCTTCGTCCCACATCGGTACAAGGGTTGGAATACCATGAATAGCTCCTGGTTCCTAATGGAAGATGAAAGCCCCTCCTCCAGTCTGATTTTGTGCGTTATTTCCTTCTGCATCTCCATACTAAAATTCAGTATTATATTCTTTCCGGAATTTTTTGCCTTATATAAGGCAATATCTGCATTCTTTAATAGCTCCAATGGGTCAGAGCCGTCCTTCGGGTAGCAGGTAACACCAAAGCTGGCGGATACCCAGTAATCCTTATGGTTAACTGTAATTGCCTTCGAAAGTACGTATTTCATATGGGAAAGATACGCCTCCAGCTCCTCCATATTTAAGTTTCTGGGGATTAAAATCGAAAACTCATCTCCTCCAAACCTGCCTAAAATATCTCCCTGTTCTGTCATCACCGACCATCGATTTGCAATCTCTATCAGAATATGATCCCCGACACTGTGGCCTGCAGTATCGTTGATTTTTTTGAAATTGTCCAGATCAATTAGTACATAGATAAACTCCCTGCCCTCAGAACTCATCTTGGAAATCAGTGCTTCCATTTGATCCAGTATCATTTTCCGGTTTGGTAGTCCGGTGAGATTATCATAATACGCCAGCTTATGCAATCTCTCATCGTTCTCTTTCATCAGCTGATTATATTTTATGACCTTACGGATCTGCCTTCTGAGCTTTTTACCAAATCTTGAAATAATGAGTACAACAATCGTCGCACAGATCGGTACTGCAATTCCGACCAGGGCGTCCGTATTATGACGTAACACTGCAGCCTTTAAGGACGCATAAGCCATAAATGCATTCAAAGCCACAGCAATCCATTTACTATGCTTGATGGGATTTAGAGCAATCAGAACAGAGATTAAAATTAATAGCTGCGATATAATTCCGCTGATTGCGCTTTTATAGATAATGAGATCATCATGAAAGTATATCCAGATATAGTCCTTATCAGTGGAAAGCCGAATGATAAACATAACTAGCACAGGATACGCAGCTGAACACAAAAATAATGAGATGATATAGAATAATCGTCTGCTACTTGACATATCCTCAGTGATTAAGAGTTTACTTGCTGCTTCCTTTTGCATAATTCATCCTTTGTATAAAAATTAATTTTTTTGCCTAATTATAGTTTATGCAACCATAATATCACAACAATTGCTATTGGTCTATATTAATTTCACACAATTTAATCAATTTTACATAATTAACGTAAAAAGAGCTCAAGTTCTTAGGCTCTTTGCTACAGAACGAATGGTTTTACCAATTCTAATGAGATATTATACATCCAACTGTTGTCTTACCCAATGAATAGCCCGCTCAGCCCACTCCGGTGTATTTCCTAGTCCTTTGATTTCCTCATCGCTATAACCGACTGTCCTGTCTCCAAGAGACACCCCATGGGACCCCTTTTCAAACACATGAAACTCGTGTGGGATGCAATGCTTTGTTAAGGCCCTGAGAAAGTCCTCATAGTCCTCGGGAGAGATTAGTTGATCCTCTGCGGTAGTCCATAGAAAGGTCGGAGGCATATCGGGGGAAACCCGATTTGCCACATTCCATTCCTCAAGCATAGACTTCTCCGGTTGAGCTGTACCCAAGGTGGTTTGCGTTAGCATCTGAAGGAGCGTATCCTGCTCCGGGCTTTTCCCCTGATTTCTCAGTAAGAACCTGTCAAAATCAAGGAGCGGGTAGCCCAGCAGTAAAGCATTGGGTCTATACCATATGGAATCCCTCATCAATGCCCTTACAAAATAGTCCTCCCTCCAGGTTGCTGCGAGGACAGTGGCTACCTGTCCTCCGGTCGAGAAGCCGCAAATGCCGATTTTATCGGGATGAATCCCCCAGTGTTCTGCATTCTCGCGAACCATCCTCACAGCAGCCGCCGCATCAATGAATGGGGAAGGAAATCTCGCCAGCTCCGCACCGATAGAATATCTTAGCACAAAGGCACAGAAGCCCTCTGACAGGAACCTTAATGCAACGGGCTCCGCTTCCTTCTCTGTGATTCCCATATAAGCCCCTCCGGGACATAGAATAACAGCCGGCCTTCCTCCCCTGTTCTCATTACCGTAGCACGACTCCGGAACATAGATGGTTATGGTGGCTTTGGTGATACCCTCCTGTAGTGGTATAGTAGCATAAATCATTCCTATTTCCCTCCTGATAATCCTTTCCTACAAATTCAATATGATAAAAGCTGCTGTCCCTTCATGTGCTCAAAGCTTCCCTATGCATATCCTAGGCTGATCAAACACAAAAAGGGTATCATGAGTGTCAGTGAAACACTTAAAATACCCTTTCCCTTATGATATTTTCTTAATTGCTTGCTTTTTGCTTGTTTTTCTTCTCTACACGAAGAGCGATCAAAACAGTGACGATTGCTCCGCCCCAAACTGTTCCTAAACCGACCACCATCATAATGATTGCGCTAGTTGACATATGCGATCCCTCCATTTATTGTTGTGCACTCGTCGTCCATTTTCTCTTATAGAACACGATGGATGCACCGATCATTATTACAACGATACCCCAACCGAAGATGATGTTGGATAAAACACCAACCTGATCCATATCTCCTAAACCGGTAATAATGTTGAAAAGGTTTGTAACAACTACTGCACCTAACAGTATGGGAGTGAAGTAACGCAGCAGGTAATCCCACCATTTACCGACTCTGAAATCAGAGTATTCGTTTGCTTCCTTCCTAAGCTCCTTCGTTCCATAGATATAGCTGATGACTACTACCTCTACCAGACCTAAGCCAGCAATAATAATGTTACCAACATAGCCGTCAACAATATCAAGTATGTAGTTAAAGCCAGCGTAGCTCGCGAAGCATGCACTGCCCGCAAAGCCTACGAGGGAGATGATATTCACCAGCTTCTTTCTGGGAATGTTGAACTTATCCAGTGCAGCTGTAGCAAAGGATTCCAGCATGGAGATACTGGAGGATACCCCTGCAATAAATAAACAGAAGAAGAATATAAATCCTAACAGTCCCTGCACCATGATATTACTTGACATGGTTGAAATGGCAATCGGGAATGCAATGAAGGCAACACCCGCTCCGGTACCGAAGGAGGTAAATTCTACTCCCATATTGGTTACGAGATAGCCCAGGGTGGAGAATACCAAGACACCTGCAATCAGGTCAAAGCTGGAGTTAGCAAACACTGTAATGATCGCACTGTTAACCACATCTGCCTTCTCATGCAGATAGGAACCGTAGGCAATCATCACACCAACTGCCAGTGTTGTAGAGAAAAAGACCTGTGCATACGCGGAAACCCAGATACCCGGTTCCATGATTTTAGAGAAATCCGGTTTGAACAAGGCCTCCAAACCAACAGAAGAACCGTTCAGGCGGATTGAATTGATCATGAAGATCAGCATCAATACCATGAGCATCGGTGTGAAAATATTAGACATTTTCTCAATACCGCCGGAGATTCCCTTTCTGACAATCAACCAGTTTGCAATCCATACAACGACAACTGCCAGCAGAATGTAAATACTGATTCCGGCTCCAAGATCCAATGCATTCTCCGCACTGCCGGTAACCATCCCCATAATAGGTCCCGGATCGGAAAGCCAGTTTACGATGCCAAAGGCATGCCCCAGAGAATAAACCATGAAGACAACCGATACACCGATGATCGTACAATAATACATCATTACAACAATAGGTACCATTACCTGAACCCAGCCGATGACCTCCAGCTTCTTCTTCAGGTTTGCGAAGGCTTTCACAGAACCCCCGCGTATCTTCCGTCCATAAGCATATTCCATAATCATTAATGGAATAGCACAAGTAATCAAAGCAACAAAATAAGGAAGAAGGAATGCTCCTCCGCCGTTTTTGTATGCCTGGAACGGGAATCTCCATAGATTACCTAACCCAATTGCAGCTCCTGCTGCGGCAAAGATAAACCCTTTTCTGCTTTGCCAATTTTCTCTCATGAAAGTTCCTCCCCATAAGTGATTTTAGTGTATGATTAGCTATAATTACTTGTCAAGAGGTCTTAATCTTGCCAAGAAATGCCTTAAAACAGGAGGCTCATAATCAAAGGTAAGCCCAACCAGCTTATCCTTCTGCTCCATTACCTTTCTGAAGCCCTCCACAATTTCATCCATATGGCTCTGTGTATAAACTCTCCTGGGAATAGTCAATCTCACTAATTCAAGAGGTGCAGGCTCCTGGATCCCGGTCAGCGGATTTCTTCCCAGCAGGAAGGAACCGATTTCAACTGCACGAACGCCGGAGGCTAAATACAGGGCATTACATAGGGCCTGTGCAGGGAATTGATCGCCGGGCATATCCGGAAGAATTTTTCTTGCATCTACGAATACCGCATGTCCACCGGTAGGATACTGAATCGGAACACCGATTTCCATCAGCTTATCACCCAGATACTTTACCTGGCCAAGACGATAATTCAGATAATCCTCATCAATTCCTTCATATAGTCCTCTTGCCAGTGCCTCCATATCTCTTCCGGATAATCCGCCATAGGTTGCAAAGCCTTCCATCGGTACACATCTTGCCTGTGCACCCCTAAAGATCTCTTCGTTGTTCTTAATCGCAACCATACCTCCAATGTTAACGATGGCATCCTTCTTAGCGCTCATTGTCAACATGTCAGCATAGGAATACATTTCCCGAATAATATCCTTCACAGAGGTATTCTCATAGCCTGCTTCTCTCATCTTAATGAACATGGCATTCTCAGCAAAACGTGCTGAGTCCATAACTATCATCTTGCCATATTTATCTGCAACCCGTTTTAATTCCTTCATATTAGCCATGGATACGGGCTGACCGCCTGCAGAGTTATTCGTAATCGTCATGATGAAGAAGGCCACATTCTCTGCACCCTCCTCTTCCATGAAGGCTTCCAGTGCAGGTATGTTGAAGTTACCCTTAAAATCATAATAAGTACCGGTATCCGTAGCCTCCGGGATCAGGAAATTCTTCGCCTTTGCTCCTGATATCTCCACATGAGCCTTTGTGGTATCGAAATGGAAGTTACTGCAGACATACTGGCCGGGCTTTAATAAGAGCGGGAACAGAACCTGCTCAGCACCTCTTCCCTGATGGGTAGGTACCACATAATTATAATCAAAAATATCCTTCACTGCATTGCAGATATTGTAATAATTCTTACTTCCGGCATATGCCTCATCACCAAGCATAATACCTGCCCACTGATTATCACTCATCGCGCCTGTTCCACTATCGGTCAAAAGATCAATATATACATCCTTTGACTTCAGTAGGAAGGGATTATAGCCTGCTTCCTCCAGTGCTTTCTTTCTTTGCTCTTCTGTTATGATGTGCAAGGGCTCAACCATTTTAATCTTAAAGGGTTCTGCCGGATGTTTTGTGCTAGACATTTGCATTATCCTCCTGTCAATTATTTATTATATTGATAATAATTTATTATCATGAGATTATATTATACGATCTTTGACGGTTTGTCAATCGAACTATTCAATTTGTATAAAAATTTTCTATAAAAAGAGCCATGAACAGGAGTTATGAACAACCTGTCATGGCTCAATACAAGCATATTTGTAAAAAAAGAATAAATCAATCGGTTACTTTAACGCAATCACCTCTATTTCAACCAAGGAACCCTTGGGAAGACCTGCAACCTGTACTGCAGAGCGAGCAGGGGAATCTGTTCCGAGATATTTTCCGTAGATTCCGTTCATAGCCGCAAAATCCTTTAAATCCTGTAAGAATACCGTAGCCTTCACCACCTGATCCAGGGAGGAACCCGCCTCCTCAAGAACAGCCTTCAGATTAAGGAATACTCTCTCCGTTTGAGCTTCAATCCCTCCATCAACCAATTCTCCCGTTGCAGGATCAATCGGTATCTGGCCGGAAGTAAAAATGAAACCCAATCCTGTATCAATTGCATGGGAGTATGGCCCAATGGCAGCCGGTGCTGCTGATGCGTTAATTATTTTCTTAGTCATAATGCAAATCCACCTTTACAGTTTATTTATTTTATTCAAATACCGGTAAACAGTAGCTACCGAAATTCCTAGGGCATCTGCAACCTCGTTTACTGTACCCTTGATCAAAAATAGCTTCTCTTCATTTAAAAGCCTCACAATCTCCATCTTCTCTTCAACGGTTAATCGCTCGATAGAGATTTCACCTGAGTTTGTCACTTCATTAATTATCTCATTAATCATTTCTCTAGGGGAGGAGTGCAGCGCTTCAATATTCGTACTGTTTTTCTCCACAGGCTTAATCGTCGGAAGAAATGCCAGCTTCTGAAGTAGCTCCGCAGCCTGCTGATATTTCGTCACATCAATATTGATGCTCAGCATCCCCCTGGGTTTTCCGTTCCGATCCAGGATAAAAAAGCTATTGGACTTCAGGGAATTATTCTTTGCCATGCTTAGATAATTCAGATAATACGGAGGACCCTCCTTGCCCTTATCCTTTAGCTTGGATAAAGCAAAATTCGTTATAGGTGCCCCTATTGTTCTTCCGCTGATATGCCCATTGTGGATCGCTATGACAGAATGGTTAATGTCCTTAAAATCATATAAGACCACCTCTGTATTATCTCCAAAGCAGGCACCAAGAAAATCTACCAAATGAATATAGGATGTAAAATCAAACTCCGCGCTAATTCTTAACACCTCCCGTCTATTTATTTTCTTCTCTGTTGCAGAGGCAATGGATAAAGCTCTGTAATCTGTTGTAGCCTCAGCGTATAATCATTCAGTCTCATGGTAAGAATATTTTATCACTATAATAAAAAAAGTCAACCATTTCTAAGGAGGAAGTTTAGGATATAAAGACAAGACTGCAAACGGTTCTCTCACCGTTGACAGTCCCTGTGCTTATCCTTACGTTATCATCTAGGCTTCGCAGCTATCACTGCATCAATGCTTGCCATCTATTCTACAGGAAGGTGCCTGATTCCCCATTCCCTTTGAGATGACATCCGAATAACTGTCCTCATTCTTACGGAGCCAGTCATTCGCATAAGGACAGGAAGCGGTGGCCCTCCATCCGTTCTTCCTGAAATACTCTGCGACAATGGTCATTGTCTGTCCTGCGATACCCTGTCCCCGCAGCTTTGGATCCACATAAACATGCCCGATGTCTACCTCATTTTGATTCTTACGACTATAATTTGCCTCTGCCATTAGTCTGCCGTCTTCATCGGTGCAGTAGATACGGCCCTCTTCATATTTCCAAATCATAGTATTCTCCTTCCACGAGAGTCATTACAAATAAGTAATTGCAAAACTTCAGACAATAGCTCTCATTCCCTATTCTATGCATGTTCTGATTTCTCATTCTTATTCTTCACCTGTTTTAAAACAATCACTCGAAAGATACTATTATTCGGTTCCTTAAACTTACAGCCATAGGTAAACGCCTTATAGCCGTTCATTTTATCCTTTCTGATAATCTCCCCGTACAAAGGAATATTCAGTCCCTCGTATTGAAAGGCGATGCTGATGAAGGAGCCGATCTCAATATCATTCTTAAGAATAACACCCATCCCTAGGATGCTCACGTCCTTCAATATCCCTTCGTATACCCTCTTACGTCCGCTTTTGGAAATTACAGTCATACTTAGAATTTCACCGATAAATACCCGATAGGCCTCACGACGGTTCAGTCTGGGGATATCCTCCTCGGAAAACAGCAGATATACTCTCTTTTCCATAATGGAGGAAGCCTCCAGCTTAATATCCTTATAGATAAATACACCATCCTTGACTGTATAGATAATCTCAACCTCTGAAATCATATTAGGTTCCAATACCTGATTCCTGTTTAAGATCGCAGGAATAATGAGGCATTGAATAGATTTTGTGATAATATCGACAATCATACTGTAGGATTTGTCTTTATACTTGAAACGGAAAATTAATTTGTTCTCTGAATCAATATCTGTTAGCCTCATTGTGCTTCCCCTTAGTTTTATCAAAGGTTTTTTCTAATCGTAAAATAAACTTATAGATATTTTACTATAATTTCTATAATTAGGAAAGGGTTTTTTGATAAGGGTGTATCGGCTGCGATACAAAGCCCTCAAGGCTTCTAAATCAATGGGGAGAACTGCTACAAAGGAGTACGCCCTGTCTACGTTCGCGCATTCAACAGATGATATAGGGTAGAGGCGCTAATAACAATCACTGCTCCTACCATAGCAATCGGGCTGATGAATTCACCATAGAAAATTGCCACCCAGATCGGATTTAATACCGGCTCTATCGTAGAGGTTAAGGATGCAGCGACCGGGGAAACCAGGTTCAGGCCCTTTGCCAAAAGTACATAGGCAATCCCCATCTGGAATACTCCAAGAAGGATAATATAAATGAAATTAGAAACAGCAAAATCTGTCTCCTGAAAATACCAGGGCATAAATATGATAAAGCTGATTGATTGGGACAGGAGGATAGAGGATTCAAAATCAGCATTTTTCATTTTTTTGAGTAGAAATACCAATGCATATAATGCCCCGGAGACGATTGCGATGAGATTCCCCACCATCCCGTCATATGTAATTTTATCAAAGAAAAAACAGAGGATTCCCGCTGTAACAGCCAAGCAGGTAATCACCGCTCTCCGATCCGGTTTATACTTCCAAAAAATCATCAGGAACAGGATCAGAAAGATGGGCTCTGTAAACTGCAGTACAATCGCATTGGCAGCCGAGGTAAGCTTCGTAGCAAGCACAAAGGTAAAATTCATCAAAAGATTAATCAGTGCTCCCAGTAGGACGACTCTGTTAATGACGAGCTTGTGATGAATCCTTTTTAGATAAGCGGACATAATTAATAATGCGAAAAAATTTCTGATTCCGTTAATCGCATAGGAGGACCAGGTAAGCTTCTTGATTAGTATCCCTGCAAGGCTGAACAAAACTGCAGATAACAGAATATAAAGGTATCCTGAATCCTGATTCCTTTTGGCTGTCATGATGTATAACCTCTCTATTCTTCATTTCCCGACTGTATATAGACGGCTTATGATGTAATCAAACTATTTTGTTCCTTTGTATCCGCTTAAGAATCTTTCAAACTTATCCAATGCGCTTTTTAGGTCCTCAATCCTCGGAAGATATACAATCCGAAAATGGTCGGGCTGATGCCAATGAAAGCCCTTACCATGAACCATAAGCACATGCTGCTCCTTGAGAAAATCCAGTACAAATTTCTCATCATCCAGGATTTTATATCTCTTCGTATCAATCTTCGGAAATATATAAAAGGCTGCTTTCGGTTTCACCGCAGAGATACCCGGTATGCTGTTCAACCGCTCAGTGATGTACTCCCTCTGCTCATAAATCCTTCCTCCGGGCAGCAGTAATTCATCTGCACTCTGGACCCCACCAAGCGCAGTCTGAATAATCTGCTGGGAGGGTACATTGGAACAGAGCCGCATCGAAGAAAGCATATTAAGACCCTCAATATAGCCCTTTGCTTTCGACTTATTACCGCTCAGACACATCCATCCGGCCCTAAAGCCTGCGATTCTATGGGATTTGGATAGACCATTAAAGGTTACAACCAGTAGATCGGGAGCGAGGGAGGCAAGGGAGATATGCTTTCGATCGTCCATTACCAGCCGATCATATATTTCATCAGAAAAAAGGATTAATTCATGCTCTCTGGCAAGCTCCACAATCTTCTCCAATAGTTCCTTAGGATAGAGCGCTCCGGTTGGATTATTCGGGTTAATTACCACGATACCCTTAGTTTTATCTGTTATTTTTCGTCTGATATCCTCGATATCCGGGTTCCAATCCGATTGCTCATCACAGATATAATGTACTGCCGTACCACCGGCCAGAGTAGCTGCTGCTGTCCATAAGGGATAATCCGGAGCAGGAATCAGGATTTCATCTCCTTCATTCAGCAGTCCCTGCATGGACATGGAGATCAGCTCACTGGCCCCATTCCCGGTATAGATATCCTGTACCCCTACATTGGGGAAGTCCTTCAGCTGGCAATACTGCATAATTGCCTTTCTGGCAGAGAAGATGCCCTTGGAATCGGAATAGCCCTCTGAATTCTTAAGATTCATCATCATATCATGTATGATCTCTGTTGGTGCTTCAAAGCCAAAGGGAGCCGGATTACCGATATTCAGCTTTAATATGCTGATCCCCTGCTCAATCATACGATCCGCTTCTTCCACGACAGGTCCTCTTACATCATAACAAACATTATCGAGCTTCTTTGATTTTTCAAAAATCTTCATAGCAATCTCCTCCTGTGATATTTGTACATAAAAAAGCCCTAAGCTAACTAAGTTAGCTTAGGGCGAATCTAAATCCGCGTTACCACCTAAATTCAGCAGGAATCATACATTCCAAAACTGCACTCACTCAGTACCCCTCCATATGCACATCGCATATCGAAACTCGATACTGCCTCCGATATAACGGTCAGAACCCGACGAAGCCTACTGGTCTTTCATCTCCAGATGTTCGGTCCGTAGCTCAGAAACTGCTTCCATAAATTCTTCACGGGAATTTACACCTGCCATTCCCTCTCTATGCATCAGAATCTATGTACTCCTTTTCGTCATCGCCTATTAAAAGCTATCTTAAGCCCAATAGATAATTTTGTCAAGCGTTACTTTATCAGAAAGATACTGATCGCATCCCTCAGCTTTCTTGTTTGCTCCTCCAAAACAATGGCAGATTTCCGTAATTGCTCCACAGACTCGATTTGATTGATCGAAGTTGCGTTGACCTCCTCCGTGGATGCAGCCGTTTCCTCAGATACGGCAGAGATATTCTGGATTGCGCTTAGGGTATCATCCTTCGCTGTTTCAATTGCCTTCAGTCTGTTCAATATATCATTTAAATTGGTCGCCAGGCTGTTTACATGGTTGCTGATATTATCAAATACAGTAACGGTCTTATGGAGTGCTTCTGTTTGAGAGGCAACGATACTTTCTGCCTTTTCCGCCGTAGCTACAGTCTCCCTGTTCTTAAGATCGATATCCTTCACAGTGCTTTGTATCTGATTGGCAGCCTGCATACTCTGATCTGCCAGCTTCCTGATTTCACCTGCCACCACTGCAAAGCCTCGTCCTGCTTCACCGGCTCTGGAAGCCTCAATCGAAGCATTTAAGGATAGCAGATTGGTCTGGGCAGCAATATCATTGATCAGCCTTACAAAGCCCTCGATTTTCTTGGATTGAACCTCAAATTCTTGAATTTTGCAGATGACATCCTTGGTAACCTCCGAGGTTGCCTTTGCCTTATGGTTTAGTTCCTCTATCATCAATAGGCCCTCTGCCGCGACATTCTTCGTACTGCCTGCAATCTGCTCAATTTCATTTGTATTATTATATACCTGGGTAATTTGATCCGATAGATTGCTCATCTGGGTCAGACATAGCTCCGTATCCTCCACCTGTTGAATAATTCCCTGTCCGATCTCATCAATAGTGATTGAGATTCCCTTGGTAGCATCCAGCAAATGACTTGAGGTGTTGGTCAGGCTTATTGCCGATCCGCTGACTGTACTACCTACCTCCTGTACCTCTCCGATCAGGGTACGCATGTGACCGATCATATCGGAGATGCCTATGGACAAGGCCCGGAATTCATCCCTCCGATTTATATCAAACTGTACTGTCAGATCGCCCTTCGCAGCCTTGGATATGGGATGATTTATTTTTTTGATTGTCTTACTGATTCCACGGGTAATGAAGATAACAATAATAATTGCAATCATGCATGCAGTGACTACGAAGAACAGGTTGATGTTCTTTAAGCCCCTGACCTCCTCTAAAATTGTGCTTTTGGGAACCAGAGCACAGACAATACCGCCCATACCATCGAATTTGCTATAAATAAATAGATAGCTCTTACCTTGATATACCTCATCAGAGTATCCGCTAAATTCTTCCGCTTCTAAGGCCTCTTTATAATATGGAAGTTCCGCAAATATACTGTCTTCCTCGGTATTAGCCAGGGTTTCTCTGCCATCCGCCGTAATATAGCCCATAATACTGCCTTTGCCCAGATCATATTCTGCGAAGGTTTCCAAAATCTGATGCTTGGAGACATCAATGATAATAAAGCCCTTGCTATCATTCATTTTACGGATGATCGATGCCGAATAGCTATCCGTACTATAGGTCATACCGGTTTTTGGCATTGCCTGATCAAACTCGGCGTGCTCTCCCAACCAGAGGAATTGGGCTCTCTTCTCTTTGAACTGCTTTCCGATATCAGAATCCATAATAAATCGATATAGATCCTTATTGATATCAAGATTGGTGGACATACCCAACCCATTGGAACCGATCAGGTGTATTTTCGATATAAATTTATTGGAGGTCGTATTCAGAAACATTCTGTCCTGAATATCATCATAGGACTTCGTTTTTGCAATTGCCTCTTCATAGCTTAGCTCAAAAAAATCTCTGAAATTCGTATCCAGTATAATCTCCATGGAGGATTTCTCCACCATACCAAATCCTAAATTCATATATCTTCGTATGGCATCCACGGTATCCGAGGAGCTTTTTTCATATTTATGTATGATCGCGTCTTGAGAAATCTTGTTAGAAACAAGCCCATAAACAGAAAGAAATAATATTGGGACCAATAATCCGATCGTAAGCCTGACCCGGATACTATATAGTCCCTTCCAGATTCCTGATTTCCATAGCTTACGTTTGGAAGCTTTCGTTCTCTTTGGATCTATCTGCAGACCAGGCTTTCTATGGGGCAAATATTTACCCAGCCTTTGTATTATGGAATTGCCTAATTTCTTAATAACCCCCGTATACATCACTCTCTTCATAACATCCTCCCCGAATGCCTTTATTTACTAATTTCAGTGTAGCATATTTTCGCATTAAATCAATAATATTCTGACTTTTTCATCAACTTTTAGTTCAAATTATGCACTTTTTTAACCAAAAACGACAGAAATGAAATAGAATATCAATAATAGGAAAAAGCTTCCTGTAAATGCTATCTGAAGCATTCACAGGAAGCTTTTTTAAACCGACTTATTCTCCCTAACAGCTGAAAAAGCTGTCTCATGGGAAGTAACTTTACTCGAATATACCATACACCTTATTTACATCTTGTACAAATATGATGCCGTTGCCCGGCTTTTCCATCTCCAGCTTATCCCGAATGGTATCTACAATCCCCTCTGTAACCTCATCCTTTGAAAGGATAAGTACCATTTCCTTTTCCGGCTCTATCTCCATATTAAATAATTTCGTCGTTTCGTGAACTCCGGCACCTCTTGCGTTTAATATCGTACCACCTTTGGCTCCTGCCTCATTTGCTGCACTTATGACATCCTCAGCATACCCTCTATTCACGATTGTAATGATAAGCTGATACATAGAATTATCTACCTCACTTTCTTCCTCTAGCTCTTCTTCATGATAGCATTTCGAACCTACAATTTTACAGGTACTTGTCGTAAACGCAATCCCATGATTCGGTTTTTTAAACTTAAATTCCTTATCCAGCTCCGGCAAAACCCGGGCTGTTGTCTTCTTATCGGAACCCAATAGTACGATTTCCTTTCTCTCATCATAAAGGGATAAGAAATTAGAAAACGAATTTCTAACTGTTCCCTTCCCCAGAAGAACCGTACCTCCGCGAATTCCATGCTCCTTCGCCTTATGCAGTACCTTACTGCCCATTCCATAATTTATGATCACATAAATCAATTCGAAGTTTGAACTTTGCTCCATATTATTCATCCTTCTTCATCTCCTTTGTTCTTGACTTTATTTTAAATATCAATCCTAATATCTCCAAGGTGATGATCGGTATCATAGCCACCATAGCAATCATACCGAAGCCTTCTACCATCAGGTCCGCACCCTCATAAGCATGGGCAGCCCCCTGGATAAATGCCAATATGAAGGTGGCTGTTATTGGTCCTGTAGCTACTCCCCCGGCATCGAAGGCGATACCTACAAATAGCTTCGGAGTAAAAAACATGAGCAGCAAACAGATTATATATCCTGGAACCAAATAGTGCCACAGCTGAATTTCATAAACCAAAATCCGCACAACCGATAACGCCACCGCTAAGCCGACTCCAATGGAGAGCGGTATCAGTACTGCAATTTTTTTCACATAACCGCTGGTAACCTCCTCAATCTGTTGGGTTAATACATAAACCGCCGGTTCAGCAAGAATAGTTACAACCCCCAGAACAAAACCAATGATAATAATAATTGCTTTATTCTCCTTTAAAGCAAGATCATTGCCGATACTAATTCCCACATCCATAAACCCGGCATTTACTCCGATTAAGAAGATCAATAACCCGGCTAAGGCAAACAGAAAACCTGTCAACAGCTTTCTCAGCTCCCTCTTTCTTAACCGAAAGGAAATCTTCTGCATGACCAGAAGTATAACCAGCAAAGGCAGCATTGCCAGAAGGCTTTCCTTGATCAATCCGGGAATAATGACAAGAAACGGTCTGATAATTGAGCTTGTATCAGAAATTCCTACATCAAGCCCTGCTGTAAACTCACCTGTGTTCGAGATCAGGTTTAGAAACATAACGGAAAGTATTGCTCCTGAGGATGCAACCGCTACGAGACCAAAGCTATCCTTTTCGGAAGCCTTACTGTCTTTTTTCAGCTTCGATATACCCAGGGACAGGGAAAGAATAAAGGGTACCGCCAAAATTCCTGTTGTAGCACCTGAGGCATCAAAGGAAATTGCGAGGAATTCCCTGGATACAAAGATCGCCAAGCCGAAGATAATTGTGTAAACCACCAGCAGAACCTTCCACAAGGGAACATTATAGAAGATTCTTAAAAAGCCTAAGGATAGCATAATTGCTAATCCTACCGATACAACCACAAGGATACTTATTCCAGGAATTTTTCCCGATGTAACCACGTCCACCTGATTAGCCAGAACCATTAGCCCTGGCTCTGCAATTGATACAAAGAAGCCCAGAATCAGTCCTGCAATCAAAACAATCCATAAACGGTTCGTCTTTGCTACGGAAGCTCCTGTCAACTTGCCAAGGGGAGCAATTCCCAAATCAACCCCTAATAAAAATAGCAATAATCCTATCACGATAAATAGAGAACCGATAAGAAAACGGATAATCAGAGTTGTGTCCATCGGAGTAATCGTAAAATGAAGTATCAACACCAATATCGTAATCGGAAGAACTGAAGAAGTTACTTCTTTCAGTTTTGAGATAATTACAGACATCGCAGTCCCTCCTAATTCATTTTTACGGTGATATATTACGCGTATCATCCTGTAATATAACCATAAATAATTTTTGCACGAAAGTCAATAAAAAGGAAACAATAAATGAATATACATGGATAACATAAACCGATCCGATTTGAATTAACGAATCAAATGTATACTCTTCCTGACGAACACAGCTGCTCCACATTGTAATGCATGATACCTTCCTTGCGTAACCTCTCATTGTTCAAGCAAATTCATGCGAGATCCAATAGGTGATATGAATCAGTGGTAGGTAAGCCGCTCTTTTGCATCAGGGAACTTGAAAAACGAAAGATTAGGTGATAAAATCATATCTAAATCCGATATCGTATTCCGATATAAAATTATACACTAGAGGTGAGTAGAAATGCAAGACAAAATCATGAGGAAATTTTTATTGGGATTTATCCAAATTCATATACTCCATCATGCCAAGAAAATGCCTTTTTATGGGGTCTGGATGATCGAAGAGCTCCACGACCATGGTTATGATATGAGCCCGGGAACCTTATATCCGCTTCTTCATAACATGGAAACCAGCGGCTTTCTTAAGATGGAGGAGAAAATTATCGATGGGAAAATCAGAAAATATTATAGTATCACCGAGCTGGGAATTACTGCTTTGGAAGAAGCTCAACGCAAGGCCAATGAGCTATTGAATGAGATAAAAGATGAATAAAAGGGCTGTATTTTTCCTTCTGTAACAATATCACTGTAAGCATCCATTCCCCTCTGCTACAATCACTTCTACATTCCTGAGGGCAGGTATATTCTGTATCAAAGGAAGGAAATAATGACATGAGGTGAAGCATGCGGAATAACAAATATCTATTTCTGATTACTCTGATTTTCTTTGTATTGGGTTTTATTAACATCCATTTCGCTTTACTGGGTATGATCTGTATGATGCTACCTATGGTTCTTCTTTTCCGGAATAAGAAAAAGACCTGGTGCCAGGGCTATTGCCCCAGAGCAGGCCTATATACAACCATCGGAAGATCCATAAAGCACTCCCGTAACACACCCCGTTTCTTTACGAAGGGAAAAATGAAATGGATTATTTTGATCTACTTTGGTATTAGCTTGTCGATTATTGTTCTGTCTACCCTGGGGGTAGCCAGAGGCAGGGCCCCGATGATGGATTATTTACGCTTTCTCATTGTTATTCCCATTCCCGGACCAATGCCCCAATTATTTGATCTCACCGGTATTACTCCCTGGCTTACACACCTGTCCTATCGGTTTTATTCGATGATGATGACCACCACTACCTTAGGACTTCTGATGGCTATCTTCTATAAACCTAGAACCTGGTGCACTGTCTGTCCGATCAATACCATGTCCGACGTATATCTGAAGGGATCTAAGAATGCGAAAAAGACAAAGCCAACGGTATCATAAACCGATCATCCAGAGCTTCCAAGCATTTCAAGGACAACGTTTCTTTCAAGGGGATTTTGAGTTATGTTATATAAACAGTAGAAGGCTTAAAGCCATCACTGCCATACCGGCTACTAATCCGTAGATGGACAGATGATGCTCTCCGTATTCTCTTGCCGACGGGAGTAGCTCATCCAGGCTGATATAAACCATGATTCCTGCAACCGATGCAAAGATAAAGCCAAACATTACATCGTTAAAGAACCGATATAACAGTAAATATCCAACCAGTGCTCCTACAGGTTCGGACAAACCGGATAGGAATGATAATTTGAAGGCCTTTTTTTTGCTTCCTGTCGCATAAAATATGGGTACAGCTACAGCAATTCCTTCCGGTATATTATGCATCGCAATTGCTATTGCAATTGGTATACCAAGACTTGGATCACTTAGGGCTGCCGTAAAGGTTGCTAAACCTTCAGGAAAATTGTGTATTGCGATGGCTAGGGCAGTGAACATTCCCATTCTCATTAAGCTGGCTTTGTGTGCTTCACTTTTTCCATCCATTTCTTCTACCGTATGAACTTCATGTGGATTTTCCGTAGAAGGAATAAACTTATCGATGAGTGCGATCATTAAGATACCAAAAAAGAAGCCTCCAACTGTTGCCCAGGTACCGCCCTTTTCCCCAAGAGCACTGGTCAGCGCATCCTTAGCTTTCACAAAAATTTCAACAAAGGAAACATAGATCATAACACCTGCAGAAAAACCCAGGGCAATAGATAGAAATTTTGTATTGGTTTTTTTAGTAAATAATGATAGTACACTGCCTATACCTGTGGAAAGACCGGCAAAGAGGGTTAGGGCTAATGCAAAAATCACATTGGATAGTTCCATAATATCCTCCTTTTCTTTCGTGCTGCAATGAGTAATTGTGAAGCCTCAGATCCCCATATACATGAATCAATGAAGTGCTTCACAACTATTCTTTGTAATGATTATATATCATATATGATAATCATAAAAAATTCAAGTTAGCTTTCGTCATTCATGACAACAACAGCTTTCGTCATTCAATGTTAACAACTTCCATTATATCTTCATCTACATCTCTCGTCATCATTGTTAATCATAGGAGATAGAACTCAGTAAATGTAAGCGGCTAGCCATAAGTCTGCTAGCCGTTTTTTCAAAGGAACACTGGTGTAACTCTTAGTTTTCATGCACCAATCTCTTTTCAGCGAAGTTCTCCATCCATTAATAACAACGCCTCCAGTTCGGGCCTTCCCCCTACTAGACCTATTGCATAAACCGTATAATAGCGATCTGCCATAAGTGTTAGATTGGGTACTGTGAGAACAACATCTGAGGTTCCTGCCACCCTTACCTGCAGGGTGTAGTCCATCGGCGCCACACCCAAATATGGAGTGATTTGTTGATAAGATATGTTATCAAAAATCACTGTTCCGTTTGGTAGGGTAATGTCTACGGCAGGTGCATTCGGTGAAAGATGTAAAAACCTTACCATAGCTTTCCCCTGTTGCTTTGCTTCATTCGCATCATGAATAGCCAGTAGTCCGATCTTACTAAGTGTTCCAACTGCTGCTACCGTTATAAATTCATTCCTATTCAGTGTTAACAAATTTGCAATGACAGGAGAACCTACCGCTCCAGTAATATAGAGAGAGATTCTATAGGTTCCATCAGGTATCGGCAGATAATTGGTATAACTTCCATAAGCAAGATTTTCAAAGATTAAGATATCGTTTGCATATACATCAACATTGGGTGCATTCGGAACTGTGTGAATGACACGTACATATCCCATAGACTGATTGCTTCTGGTGATTAATGTATTATACATGTTTCCCCCATAAGAAAGAATGATTATGGTATAGTATATGCTTTCCTTGATCTTTGTGTTTTTAACAGAACCGGTAATCGATCTTCTTAGTATGAAATCCTATCTTGTAAAAAGGTACCCTTTCTTAAATCATCGAATGCTTGATTCAATTCCTCCATTGTATTCATGACAATAGGACCACCCCAAGCCACAGGCTCAGATAAGAGTGTCGAGCTGATGAATAGCACCTGGGCTTTTTCGTCCGTTGCTCTTATCGTAACGTGGTCTCCTGCGGTAAGCTTTACCGCTGTCTTTTCCTGGATGAGCTTATTACCGACGTATGCATTCCCTAATAGGGTGAATACCATAACAGAACGCTCGCTATCAGTCTCTAATTCAATCAAAGCATTTGGGTCTAAATGAATATCATAATAATCAAGGGGCAAATTCTTGCTTATAAACCCTTTTGCTCCTTTATATTCACCGGCGAGCAGCCTAAGCTTACCATGCTCCAATTTTATTTCTTCAATTTCAGAGTTTTTGATATGGTGATAAGCCGGAGGAACCATCTTCTGCTTTGCAGGTAGATTAAGCCATAGCTGAACTCCAAGTAACCTCTCTGATACAGGGAGCATCTCTTCATGTAAAATACCGGATCCCGCCGTCATCCACTGAACCTCTCCGTCTCCGACCGTGTCCTCATTTCCTAAGCTGTCCCTGTGGGTCATATATCCGCGATATACATAACTGATAGTTTCAATCCCACGATGGGGGTGCATGGGAAAGCCTGCGGTGTACTCCTCAGGATTTGTACTGTCAAAGGAATCAAGCAAAAGAATCGGGTCAAATACCTCTACCGTACTATTTCCTAATACTCTCACCAAACTAACTCCTGCGCCATCCTGTGTTCGATAGCCTCTGACCTGCTCCCATATTTTTCTTTCCATATGCTTCCTAGCCTCCTTATAATTTTCATTTCAAGAAACATCAATTGATGATCTACTCCGGTTCTGATAGAATTTTCAGTCTTTTTTCTTTCAAATGGAATTAAAGTCTCTTCTTAGCATAGGTTATTTAAAGGTTTGTATTTCTATTCAATATAACGAATTTTGGAGGTATCCGGGGTATGAGGTGTGTTATCCTGTGTTCCATAACCCACCAGAACAGCGATACCGAACTCCCATCCGTCATGGAAGCCGGCCTTTTTCTTAAATTCCTCACCCTTAGGGCCATGGAAGGGTAGTGCAGCCAAACCACAGATGACACTTCCAAGTCCGAGAGAGGTAGCTGCCAGCGTTATATTTTCGCAGACAATACCTGTGTCAATGTCAGTACCGGGCTGTTTGAGAATCAGGTAGATGCAAGGGGCATTGTAAAATAATGTTCCGCCTCGGCTCATAATTCTTTGGTATGTAGTCTTATCTTCTGCCTCAGCAAGGATGCGCATGCCCTCGGCATCCATTTCCTCAATCAGTGCCTTGTTGGTGATGACAATCACCTCCCAGGGTTGGCGATTCATTGCGCTGGGAGACTGTATGGCAGCTAACGCCAAAGCATCCAGCTTCGCTCTTTCAGGCAGTCGTCCGTCATAAGCACGGCAGGAAAAACGCCGGCTGATCGTATGTAGAGTTTCATTCATAGAGGATCTTCCTTTCTATTCATAAAAATGTGGATCAGTATATTGTTATCATAACATACTGATCCACATTTACCTATCGTTTTTTGATCCCAAATTAGATCAATTCATACGATATTTACTCTGCTGAATTCTCCGCATATCTCTTAAAGTTATCAAGAATTGCCTGCCATCCGCTTCTTTGCCTTTCTTTAGAAAAGGTATCCTCCGCTTCAAACGTCTCTATAATCCTCACGCCCTCCGGCTCCTCCAAAAACTTTATTACAACTTTTCTTCCGTCACCCAGGGTATAGGCAATGCTGCGATATAAAATCACTTCATCATACATACCTTCAAAATCAAAGCGAAAGCTACCATCCTTTGCCGCCATTGTATAATTGAAGCTTCCTCCCGCTCTTAAATCATTGATGGCAGAAGGTGTATGCCAGTCATCAGAGGCATTGTTCCAATTCATGATATGCTCTGGCAAAGTCCAAATCTCCCAGATTTGTCTCATTGGCTTTGTTACCATGGTTTCTATTGTAATGAATTTGTTGGTCATATCCTTCCTCCCTCTCTTGATAGAATACTTTTATTACATTGCTGTAGGTCTTCGCAGTTCTTTAATTCTAGTAAAACCAATAGTATTATACTATCTTAACATAAATTACTACTTTTTTCTATATTATCTTTAAAACGATGGCATGAACATAAACATTCCCATAGCAAAAACAGCCCGTCAATGAAAGCAGGCTGTTATGTTATGCTACTAATTATTCTAAAAAACTTCGATATGCTTCATTATACTCATATCGATGGTATATCCCGGTACTGACTTGACTTTAATTATTCCATTTTCTCTTTAAGGCAATCCAAGATATTTTCAGAGAGGAAAATACTCCAACCGCCGCATTCCCATAGAAAAATCCCATAAAGATACCGGCACCTATATTCCCTTTATGTGCAAAGAAAATTGATATCATTAATCCGATCACACTTGCAACTGTTGGTATCAGCGTTCGAGGAATCGGTAAAAGTGCTTTTATTATTTGTGTAAGGATTAATACAAGCGGCACTGCGATCACCGCATCCCAGAAATTCGTATGAATGGTAGGAAAATTCTCCATAATAACCTCCTAAAGCTTCCTAAGGTTATTTTCGGTAATATACTCTATCACTATTCATCCATTGTAAAGTTAATATAGGCGGGCCGTTTCTACTATTACCGGCTCGAATACACTCCCAAAGCTTTACTTATATCGTACGGACAGACGATAATTTATGACATAAAATCAGGCACGCTACGCTTATCTAACATAGAGTGCCTGATGAGTTTTGTTCAAAATCATTAAGATCAGAATTTATTATTCTTAATTAACTTATTTCTTATATCCGCATTTCGGACAAACACCGTTTTCTTTTAACGTAATGCCACATAAGGGGCAACGGTCGATATCCTTTTGAGGTTCGTATTCTTCTGTAGCACCATTTACCCCGCTTGTAAATGTGAGTTTCACTATGTTTAATTTGTCTTTTAGTAAATCGTAAACGATTTTAATCATGCCCTCAACGGTCATTGTTTCTTTTGTAACGACTAGACGACATTCCGGATACGCTGTTGCAAGTTCCGTCTTGAAAGCCGGACCTTTTTGCTTATTGGTTGGTGCACCGTCCTTAATGCCTTGTGCTTCGTAAACTCCAAGAATTGCGGGAAGTAAAGGATCGTCTTCCCTTAAAACCAGCGCGTGGTCAAAGTTTTGCAATACATCCCAAGCGGTTTTCCTGATTTCATTACAAGGAAATACCATATTGACTCCTGAGTTGACCGTATCCTCAACCTCAATCGTCAGTACTCCCGTATGCCCGTGTAAATACTGTGCTTCGCCTTTGAACCCATAAAATCTGTGGGCATATTGTAAGTCTAATGTAGTGAAACTTCTCATATGTATTCTCCTTAGATATATATTTACGGGTTGTTTCTATGCTCCCGCATGCGCACATCATTGAATCTACCGGGTTGCAAAATGGTGTTGCGTTTGTTCAGAATATAATCAATCCAAATTGGTATTATGCTTTAATCTTATCATATAACAAAATGAAAATTATGGCAATAGTAGTTATATTTATTCCTATTTCTGTTTGAACAGTATCAGCCAAGTGAGAATTAAGGATTTGCCACGAATGATTCACCCTTATCAATAACTATTGCATCACCTGAACAATCGAATTGCCTCAGTAATAATTCTCCGTCACATGTTAGGTTTGTGCAGATATTCGCTGATTTTAATTGCAATATGCATAGAATTTTGCTAATATATAGTTGCATAATGCAATTAAACGAACTGTAAGGGGGCATTCTAAACGTGTCAAATATAGAACTTAATCAAGAACGGATCAATGAAGTTCTCTTCAACTTTCTGCAAAGCGTATATTTATTTGAGCAAAGAGAAGCCTCTCTCTTCTTAGTATCCTGGGATGAAGTATATCTCCTGCAGCTCTTGGCACGAAAAAATCCGATGACAGTTACAGAACTGGCTATGAAGCTAAAGGTGAAGAATTTTACTGCCAGCAGGATGATTACGCGCTTAGCTGACCAGGGACTTGTAGTTAAGAAACAGTCTACTGAGGATGGGCGGCTGGTAGAGGTATCCATAACTCCACAAGGGCGAAATAAAATTCAGGAAATCGAAGCCTTCAATTATCATACGATTCTTGCTAATATTGATACGCTAGGAGAAAATAAAGTACAAATCCTAATGAACTCTATAGAAAATCTGGACATTCTATTGGGACTAAAAGAAAAAGGAGTTGAAAAAGAATGAATTGGGAGAATAAGAATATCGTAATTACCGGTGCCTCTTCCGGCATTGGCCTGGAGCTTGTCAAAGGCTTCCTTTCCAAAGGATGCCGCCTGGTAGCCGCAGGCAGAAACTTCAAATGTAATTCACTTGGTCTTGAAGGTCTCTATCATTTCCAGGGAGATCTCTCTACTCCCGAAGGAGTGGATCAATTATTTGTATATGCTCTGCAAAAACTAGGCTCCATCGATGTTTTTGTTGCCAATGCAGGCTTTGCCTATTATGAAAAGCTAGCAGAAGCCGATTGGGAGCATATCACCACAATTTTCAACATCAACTTTAAATCCGTAGTCTACAGCGCTCAGAAAATGAAGCAGCTAAAGGGCAGTGAACCCTTTCATTTTGTCACCACATCCAGTGGGATGGCCATACTTCCTTTACCCGGTTATGCCCTATACAGTAGCACCAAAGCAGCTCTGAAGGGCTTTGCCGAGGCTTACCGCTGGGAGCTTGATAAAGGACAATATTTTCAGGTGGTCTACCCCATCGCAACTAGAACCGAGTTCTTCAAAAATGCCGGGAACAGCCCCATACCTTGGCCCGCTCAAGATACCCGGGCTGTGGCACAAAGTATTCTGAAAGGTATCAGGAAGGAGCGCAACAGCATTTATCCATCAAAATTATTTTACTCCCTTTCTTTACTTAACAGGGTTTTTCCCGTGATTTTTAAGCTCTATGCCTATATGGAGTTTAAGAAGTTTACAAAATGGTTAGTAAATAAAAATAAAATATAAAAGGAGGTCCTTATGGAAAAAAACTATCCGGCTCCCTGGACCTTGTCTGGGAAGGGTTATATTCTACTCTATAAATTTTCCAAAAGCTTTGTAGAAGAAAAATCAAATCTACCCGAATTCTTGAAAGGTCAGTTCACTGGTGGCTTCGGAACGCTTATGCTGGTGGACTACAGTACCTCTGATGCTGGTCCTTATGGTGAAATGCTAATCATTCCCGGTAAATTCAAGCATAAAGGAAAAAAGCTCAATACCATCAGTAAAATATA
Organism: Bacillota bacterium; assembly: GCA_023435645.1. Classification (GTDB taxonomy): domain Bacteria; phylum Bacillota; class Clostridia; order Lachnospirales; family Lachnospiraceae; genus Mobilitalea. Next base: position 54,097 of record JAEYRK010000098.1, on the reverse strand, counting down.
TGTTTCCACCATGGCCAGTGTAGAAAACGGAAGGAAAAACTGGGGGATTCCCAAGGAGCTGGCTGACTTCTCCTTCCAGGGAACAGGTCCCCGCACTGAAAAAGTCTCCATTTCCTCAGGCGAGAACTCCATTGCCGAATTTACTCTGAAATCCGGGAAAATATCATTTCCGGTCAATACAAAGCTCTTACCCTTCCCCTTGGTACAGAACCATGAAGGAAAGTATTATTACACCACCTTTCAAGGCCGTGGAATCGGTAAATTCGCTAAGCTAAAGGATATTCGAATGAATCCCCGGCTCTTCCCGGATATCAGTGGTTTTAAGCCTCTGATTGCGATGAAGGTAGAACCCTTTCAAATCACCTTTCCGGTAGCAAGAATTGCAGCATCAGAGGAGCACAATATTCTCTAGTCATAGCACAAGCTCTATTGAAACACAGCTCAGGATTACTCTCTTAGAAGAAATGATCGTACTTTTCTTAAAGTACGATCATTATTCTATTCATGTTAAACTTATCATTCATATAGATGCTGATTTTTTCCATATATTCATGTTTTTAGATATTTATCTCCCTGTCATGTTTCGCCATGGATGAGAAGTTTATCATTATAGTGTAAGATACATTTCATACTGCGAAATTGAATCCTTCGTAAAGTTCAAACGTTTTACAAAACCCAATAGTGCTGCATGATTCGGAAAGCTGATTGACAGCTTCTCTAGATTAAGCTCTCTTACAGCCTGGCTGATCAGCCCTCTCCCCATACCCTTATTTCGAAACTTACAATCAATCCACAGAAAACTAATCTTCCCAACAGGATGGATACTTAGTCCCCCGATCAGCTTATCTTCTTGAAATAAACCATAATGCACATAACCATCACTGTGACTCATATAATCAAAATCATTCTGCCAATTGATATGTATGTCCTGTATATTACGACTTAAGCTTCTTAGGTCATCCAGGTCTATTCTTTTCATTATGAAATCATTTGGTAAGGTCGCATTCATATCCGATGGGTTACTGTGAGAGAAATATGCTATATCATAAACTTTTTCATAACCCTTTTTCTTGTAAAAGCTTATTGCCCTATCATTACCTTCGATGACTTCCAAAAACATCTGCTTACAATGATTACTTAAGGCTATGTCCCGATGAAGCTCGAACAGTCTGCTACTTACTTCAGTCCCTCTATAATCCGGATGAATGCAAAGTGCCCCACATCGAAGCGTTTTTATTCCCTCATATACCTTGATGCCGCCTAAATTAAGTCCAACCGGCATTTCATCATCAAAAGCAATGACTGAGTATTCAAGACTATTCCCTTCCGGTCCAAAAAAACGCTTCATAAAAATATCTTTTGTCAGCTTAAACTTAATCATATAATCAGAAAAGCCAATTTGAAAGGCTTGAAATATAGCATCATCACTCGTTTCTGTACACCTTTTATATGTAATCAATGAAGCCACCTCTTTATTTAGTATTCTATTATGAATTTATCCGATTGCGGTGATAGAGCAAATGTAAGATCTCGATGCATGGCATATAGCACCTTGTTATAGTTGTCTTTTCAAATAAATCATATCCACCAGCTGTTTTCCATCCTCATACATCGGGTGGTCGTAATTGTCTATAAAAAAGTTTTTCACGATGTGTGATTTTTTGAAACCGCATTTCTCATAGAAATGAAGTGTCATGGGGCTATCGCCTGTTCCGACATATAGCTCGTTACCAGCTTCTTTGTAGGTATCAACAATATATGAGATTAGCTGCTGTCCATATCCTTTCCGTTGATATTCAGGAACGGTAACTATATTCTTAATCTCATAAACGCCGGCTTGCTCTTGTGTCACTACGCAAAGCGCTTTCACACCATCATCATACAAGGCAAACATTTCACCGCGATACAGATATTTTTCTATCATACTTACCTGTTCATCTGCGATCAGTAGCAGGTCCATGTATTTTGTTTTATCGCTATCATTAACTTTTACAATTTTCATTCTATATTGTCCATATCCTTTCCATTGATTCAGGAACGATGTCTTTATGTTCACCCTTTGGACATTCTGCCCGAGGGTATATGGGTAGAGGGGTATATGGGGTATAGGAGAACTCTTAAAATCCCGCTTCCTGTATTGCTAACACAAGGTTTCTTCCATATATCTCAGAACCAAGGGCATTGGGATGGAGATTGTCAAGAAAATATTCTGATAAATGAGGCACGAGCCCAAAGCCCTCAACAACAGTTATATTAGAATACTTTGAACAAATATCCTTCGTCTTTTGGCAGAACTTTGCAAGCGTCTCGAATCCATCCGGTGAATCCCCCCTCCAGATTGGTGTGATACAAAGTACCGGCCGATCACCATAAACTTCTGATAATCTTTCGTAAAATTCTTCAATATCCTTCATACTTTCTGTTCCATATTGATTGGTTCCCAAAGACACAATAATTTTATCAGGAGAATAACCTTCCATATGCACAAGCACGTTTTTATCGTAGATGTATCCGCCAATTCCCTGATTGATAATATCGTAGTTAAGTAGGCGGTTTGCCACGCTTACATAGGTATGTGCGGAGCGTAAGGGACCATATCCCTGTGTTATGGAATCTCCCAGCCATAAGACCTTCTCCTTTTTTTCCACAGGAAACACGTCCGCATTCATCTCGCAATTACGTATCAGAATGGTCGCATCAGCAGGCAAATATACCATGACCTTCTTTTCCCCATCAGGCATTTCAAAGGATACCTTCCCCTCTTTCTGCAAATCCTTTACATAATATATTTTTGTTATCAGCCCGTCAACTACCAGCTCAATGGAGTCCTCTGACCCCACCCATATGATTTTGTACTCCAAGGAAAATCGAGTTGCTCTTGTACGAAACTCAAGGGTTTTTGCGCTGGAGGCCTTACACCTGTCATACCAAAATTCACTACTTTCCTTAAAATACTGCATTTGCTGCTGTGTATACTGAAAAGATTGTAAGTATCCATCCTCAGTTTCGCAAATGCTATATGCTCCGCAATATATCTCCTTTAGCTGTTGATTTGTTAGTTTCATATCATATCCACCTTTCTCGATCTTCTTGCATCTTTCAAATATTTCTCTTGCCTTAAGTTTCATTCTTCAGGATTGGTGCTAGAGCCTTAAATAGCACAAGTCAATAGAGAAAATTCTATGCCCTTTTCTTTTCCTTGGATAAAAGTACAACTGTCTCAACGTGGGAAGTCCAGGGGAAGTTGTCCACCGGTACCGCCTTCTTAGCTTGATAGCCCTTCCTGGTAAGGTACTGAAGATCCCGTTCCAGGGTCACCGGATTGCAGGAAATGTAGACGATACGGTCAGGCTTCAGCTGGCATAGAGAATTCAGGAATATCTCATCACAGCCAGCTCTGGGGGGATCCAGGAATACGACATCAGCTGTTTCACCTCTTGCAGCCATACTGCTCATGAATTCTCCTGCATCCTGAGCATAGTATTCTACATTAGTAGTCTGATTTCTTTTGGCGTTATTCATTGCATCCTTCACGGCATCCTTATTCAGCTCCACTCCTATGACCTTCTTCGCATGCCCCGCAGCAATCAGGCTGATGGTTCCGATCCCGCAATAAGCATCTATCACTGTCTCCATACCTGTTAACCCAGCAAATTCCATAGCTTTGCCATAGATCACTTCCGTTTGGACGGGATTTACCTGATAGAAGGATTTCGGAGAGATGCGAAATAGCTTACCACATAGGGTGTCCTCGATATAACCCTTGCCGTAGATCACAATTTCTCTCTCTCCCAGGACCATGCTGGTGGCCTTATCATTGACATTCAGGATAATTGTAGTAATCTCCGGATGCAGTGCTCTCAGAGCCTTTATGAAATTATTCTTGGAAGGAAATATCGGTGAGGACAATACCAGTACCACCATGATTTCTCCGCTTTTAAATCCGGTTCTCACCAGAACATGCCGTAATAAGCCATACCCGGTATCCTCGTCATAAGTCTTGATCTTGAAGGATTTAAGCATATTCCTTATGGATACAATGATCTCATCAGCCTTCTGATTATGAATCATACAGCTGTCTATAGGAATCACCTTATGGGTTCCCTCTTCATATACCCCGGAGATCGGATTACCCTTGCGGTCATGATCAAATACCACATGGACCTTATTCCGGTAATGAAAAGGATGTTCCATACCGATGATACTCTCTACAGGACAGTACTTTTTTAGTAGTGTTTCCACCTGTCTCTGCTTTTGCTTCAAATGCTCCGGATATTCCTGTTGCAGAACCTGGCAGCCCCCACAGTCCTTCCTATGCTGACAGCCCTGCGAGCCCCTTGTGCTAGACCCGGGTCCCCTCCGATCGGAGCTACTCTTCCCCTTTGCGCCCATTGAAGGTGTCCGCCCGGCCTTGTCCGTCACCTTCTGGTTAGAATGCTTCTTGGCGCTTGTCCTCTGTTCAGTAGCCTTGTTGGCTGGTATCCTCTGATTAGAAGCCTTCTTGGCTAATGACCTCTGACCGGTAGCCTTATTGTCCGCTGCTGGTTGATTTGTTGCCTTTTTGTTGGCTTCCTTCAGGGTACCCTTCAACTGCTCCCATTCCGCTTCCACCCTGAGGATTTCCTGATTCTCCTCCCAAATCTCCGCTTTGCTGCCCTTTCTATGCTTCTTCTTCGTATTTTGATTCCTATCGCTCATTCTCATCTACCATTCTTTCTTTGGATTGGTTTGTATTAAGTATTCCGGTTGAGGCTATGCACTTATACTCCTTCCTGATTAAACTCCGGGATGAAGCTCTCAGACGCAGTAGCTCCTTCTTGGATATAGCCGTTTTCAACTCCAAGCTCTATGGCATAATCCACTAACTCCTCATATTCCTTCTCTGTGATCGGACGATTGATTTCCGGATAATCCTTTACAGCTTCCAGAGGAGTATATTGGTTCATGATACTGATCAAAATGCCATCCCCATAGGTATGATAAAGGTAACGGATGATACTCTTAGAATCCTCCAGATACCCCGGCAGGGTCAGATGCCTCACAATCACACCCTTTTTCAACATACCCTTCCCATCAAAGATTGGAACCCCTGTTTGCCTGACCATCTCTGCAATTGCAGAAGCAGCCCTTACAAAATAATCTCCGCAGCCGGAATAGCGGATTGCCGGTTTCGGATCCATGTATTTCAAGTCAGGCAGGTAGATATCTATGCTTCCCTCCAACAGCCTTAAGGTTTCCAGCTTCTCATAGCCGCTACTATTATACACAATAGGAAGGACCAATCCGTTTCTCTTTGCCAAAGTAACAGCCTTCACAATCTGCGGGGCATAATGAGTGGGAGTGACCAGATTGATATTCTCTGCTCCCTTCGTCTGAAGCTCCAGGAATATCTTAGCAAGCCGTTCTATAGTAATAATCTTGCCCAACAGACCTTGTGCAAGCCTTCTATTCTGGCAATAGACACAGCCTAAACTACAGCCGGAGAAGAATACGGTACCTGAGCCCTTCTTACCGGAGATGCAGGGCTCCTCCCATTCGTGGAGCGCTGCTCTTGCAACCATCAGCTCGTCAGTTCGGCCACAAAGGCCTGTCCCTCCCCTTGTCCTATCCACATGACATTCTCTCGGACAGAGAGAACAATCCTCTAATATATGCATATCCATTCCAAAAACCTTCCATCGCTTTGTACTCTTAACTCATATTACGCTATCTGTTCAAAAAAAACAATGAGAAAGAAATGAGTAGCGGTCATAATTCTCCCAAGGAAAGCCAAATTACAAGCGGTTCAGCTTGTATAAACATTTACAGTATATTAGGCTTTATCATCAAGCAAAACCAACTTTGTCCGTATACAATAACCATACGTTGGAACAATATGATTAGGAATAAACGGAATATACTCTGTTGTATCAAACCTATGGGTTTACTGTAGTTTTTTGATCACCTGATCATTCGTTTTCATTAATAAGGAGATGTTTAGATAAGGAGATGTTTATCATATGAATCAAATTAAAGCATTATTGATAAAATTTGTTATGATCGCTGTGATTCTTAGCTTTGTACTTGGATTATTGACCGATCTATCCTTCAGAAATATTCTATACCTGTCCATAGCTGTCACAGTAATTGCATACGTGCTCGGTGATATGCTGCTTCTTTCCGTTGCAAATAATACGGTTACTACTATTGTAGATGTGGGAATCGTCTTTCTTAATGTCTATCTGTATAATTATCTGATTGATGCTGAGCTGATTTCCGGATGGGATGCCCTCTTAGCTGCGGTTCTTATAGGGGTTGGCGAATGGTTCTTCCATAAGTATGTTGCCAGAAATGTTCTGGAAAAGGATTTATAAACTATAACTATTCTAATATCGCTTCCTAAGTATCAGGGGGACCTGCCTTGAACTTCCTTCGGATGCAGATCCCCCTGATATGATTTCTTTTTAGTGGCTTCAATTATTTCTCTTCGTAATCTTATTTCACTCTGGCAATTTTTCTAGCTATTTTGATCACAGGTTTAAAGAAGAAACCCTCCAGCTCTTTCTTCACTAGCTTTAATTGCTTCCTGATCTCGATATTCTGAGGACAATGCTTTTCACATTTACCGCATTCCGTACACATGGAGGCATAAGCAGGCTGCTTCGAGAGGACACCGAGGGTCTGTAGGTATTGTCGCCTTCCCTTTCCCCCCATGAGATATTTATCGTTATAGACAGAAAAGCAACCGGGAATATTGACCCCAGAAGGACAGGGCATGCAATAACCGCAAGCGGTACATGGAATCTTAGTCTTCTCATGGAGGACTCTCTTCACCTGTTCAAAGACCTCAAGCTCCGCTTCTGTCAGGGCGCCGGCCTGTGCATCGGAAGCAATCCTTACATTCTCACTCAGCTGTGCTTCATCACTCATGCCTGAAAGAACCACGGTTACCTCCGGATGATTCCAGATCCAGCGTAGCGCCCACTCTGCTGGAGATCTGTCCGAAGCATAGCCTTGAAAGGTATCACGTACCTCCTTCGGAAGGTTATTCACCAAGCGTCCCCCTCGAAGAGGCTCCATGACAATCACGGGAATCCCCATGGAATAGGCCAGTTGAAGACCTGCTTTGGTTGCCTGATTATGCTCGTCCATGTAATTATATTGAATTTGGCAGAAGTCCCAGGGATAAGCAGTAAGAATTTGTTCAAAATCTATCTTGGAACCATGAAAAGAGAAGCCGATATTTAAGATCCTACCCTCTGCCTTGAGCTGCTCTAACCATTCCATGACACCGATGGCTACCATCCGGTCAAAGGTTGCTTTATCAGTCAGCATATGAAGCAGGTAATAGTCGATATAATCGGTAGCCAGCTTCGATAATTGATTTGCAAAAATCTTCTTCGCACCCTCCAGCTTACTAACCATAAAGGGCGGTAGCTTCGTAGCGATACGGACCTGCTTCCGATAGCCCCCTCTCAATGCCTTACCGAGAAGGGGTTCGCTTTTTCCTCCGTTATAAAAATAAGCTGTATCAAAATAATTGATTCCCTTCTCGATGGAATCCCTAATCAGTGCGATGGATCTGGGTTCATCAATGCTATTTCCCTTCATCGGAAATCTCATACAGCCGAAGCCCAGGATGGACAGCTTATCCCCGTTCTTTGGATTGATCCTTGTTAACATTTATTATCCTCCTGCATAATACCTGGCGAAAGGACAGATCACCGGCATTATAATTCCTTCCTGCTTCTCTCTCGGAAACGGCATTATCTTTGCTCGATATCCGGATTACTGATATTTTCTAAAAAACTCGCATAGCCTCTCCACACTTTCCTCCGTGGTGGCCCAGGAGGTTACCAAACGGAGGATGCTATGCGTTTCATCCCGTCGTTCCATAACAAGAAAATCGAATTCCTTGGTAAGCTCATGAATCAATGAATCCGGAAGGATCGGAAACAGCTGATTGGTAATCGGAGGAGCCTGAAATGCAATATGGCATTCCTTCAATGTAGTAGCGATCCTTTCCGCCATCCGGTTCGCATGCTCTGCCAGGGTAAAATAAAGGTCATCCCGAAATAGCTCCTCGAATTGAATTCCAAGTAAAAAGCCCTTTGCAAGCATAGCTCCCCTCTGCTTAATCATAAAACGGAATTCTTCCTTAAGCTCTTCCCGCAAAATGCATAGGGCTTCTCCGATCAGTGCACCATTTTTTGTTCCACCGATGTAGAATACATCCACCAGCTCCGCAATCTCCGGAAGGGTCAGGTCATTCTCCTTACTGGTCAGAGCCGTACCGATTCTGGCTCCATCTAAGAAGATGTACAGCTTTCTCTCCTTACAAAGCAGATGGATCCTTGTCAGCTCCTGCTTCGTATAGATCGTTCCTAATTCAGTGGCATTGGACAGATAAACCATCTTCGGCTTCACCATATGCTCCCCGGAATGATAATCCAATACCTGCTGAATTGCCTCGGGAGTAAGCTTACCCTCCTGTTCAGGCATGGTAACCACCTTATGCCCGGTAGCTTCTATGGCTCCGGTCTCATGGACATTGATATGTCCAGTATCTGCTGCAATCACACATTCATGGGGACGCAGGAAGGAGGATATGACCAAAAGATTCGTCTGTGTTCCTCCCGGAAGCAGATGAATCTCTGCATTTTCCTTCTGAAGCAGAGCCCTGATATAGTCCTTTGCTGCAGTGCTATGGATGTCCATACCATAACCCTTATTCTGTTCCAAATTGCTTCTTTGCATTGCTTCCAAAATCCGAGGATGCGCTCCCTCACTATAATCATTCACAAAGCTGTACATGTTACGCCTCCGTCTCAAAATGATATTCATGCTGTTCTTCATTATGAATTACTCAATCAAAATATATATCATAATATGAACAATAACAATGAATTATATATATGAAAATACAAATACCTCTGTCAGCCCTCTCCATCCCTTATGGAGGATAATCCAACCAGACTTCCCACGAAACCCAGAAGCAGGCTGATACTGGGGAGCAGAATAACCATCCGCGTCATAAGCTCCTGCTTTGGCGGCAGGGGCAGGAAGGGAATCATTCCTTTGATTTGCTCATAGGTACCGTTAATCAGAAGGATGATCAGTCCCGCAGAAATAATTCCCCCCATCAGGGTTAGGAACAGTCCGACCCATAGATAGGGCAGGCCGATAAAGGCATTTGGGGCTCCCAATAGGCGCAGGGTATTGATCTGCTCCTTATTGTTATAAATTCCCTGCCGAATCATATGGGATAAAATGATCACAGTGGTAATCCCTACGGCTACCATGACCAGATATCCAAGCAGTGTCAGAGCATTGGCGATCCCCTTGATCTGCCCAAGGACCTCCTTATTATTTCTGACATACTCTATCCCCTCCAGGGTGGAGATCTGATCCGAAACCTCCTCCGAATCTTCAATCTCTATCCCAATCTCAAGGAAGGCCTCAAAGGGATTATGGTCAAAGAGCTCAAGAATTCTTCCTTCTTCCCCAAGAACCTCCTTCATCTTCTCCTGTGCCTCCGTCTGATCCACCAGTCGGACCTCACGAACCCCCGCTAGGCTTAAGATCGTATCCTTCAGCTGCTTCACTCCGTCTGCAGTCAGTTCAGAGGAATAGTAGGCATTGATCTGAGCTTCCTTAGACAGCATGTTTACCAATCTGTTCCCGATGGCTCCTCCGACAAATACCATACCCAGTAGGAATAAAATCAAGCCCGTACCCAAAATAGAGATCAGGTTGGAAATCAGGTTCCTTCGGATTACCCTTCCGGTCTCTCTGATAAAATAACCTAGATTATACAGAACGCTTCTCATCGGTCAGTCCCTCCGTTCTACGGTGATTTTACCTCCATCCACATGAAGGAAGGTGGCATTCTGTTCCTCTTCAATCAGATGGGTCGCATGGGTCGTAATGATAACTGTGGTATCCGTATCCTTAAAGGATCGTAAGAGCTCTAAAATATGTAAGGCATTCTCATGATCCAGATTGCCTGTCGGCTCATCAGCCAATATTAATTTGGGTTTTCTGGCAACTGCCCTTGCAATCGCTACTCTCTGGGCCTCCCCCCAAGAGAGCTTCTCCACCAGGGAGAATTTCTTATGTCCTAATCCAACCTTCTCCAGGGCAGCAGAGGCTTCCAGCCTCATCCTTCTTGGTCTGACCCCAAGAAATCTCATCCCCGTCATGACATTCTCCAGTGCTGTCCTTCCCTCGATCAGCTTAAACTCCTGAAAAACCGGACCAATTTTTCTTCTAAGCTTACGGATTCTTCTGCTCTCTCTCTTCCTCATTCTCTGCCCCAGGACCGTCAACGTACCGGATGTCGCATACTCCATTCCCAGGAATAGCTTCAACAGACTTGTTTTGCCTGAGCCACTGGGGCCCGTGATATAGACCAGTTCTCCCTGCCTTATCTCCAGGTTCACATCGGATAGGGCCAGTGTTTTATCCTGATATCTTAAGGAAACCTCCCTAGCATTTATCATAATAATCTCCATTCTACCAAAAATGATATCCGTTATTCCATAACCATGAGGCTTCAGAATGAAAATCCTGCCCTTATCCTAAATTCCAGGAATCCATCCTTTGCTTCAACAGAATCCAGATTAATCTCAAGCGATACAAGTTCTCCCGCCACTGCTTCAAAATCAATTAGTAGAGGACCCTCCTTGAAGAGCTCATCGATGGAAGCCGGTTCGAGGGGTATTCCATAGAAGCTTCCGCTCTCAACCACATAGAGCAGTGCACTTTTGCCAGACACCTCAAATCTTCCGTTCAGAACCAGGCTCTTATCGGGAATCATAAGCTTTATATTGTCCGGCTGGAAGCTGAATACTATTTCCGGAAGGGTGGAGTGCTCCTTTAAAATCCTGTTAAAGGTCTCGTCAGTGACTGAGCCTCTGACAAAAAACAGGTGAAAGCTTAGATTCAGGTCATCCATGGTAAAATACCCTTCTCCGATGATCCGCGAGAATTCTCCGACAATGGAGGAGAAGATCTCCTTCAGATCCGACCACATCAGGGTTAAATTGGCCAAATGCTCCTCATACTTTTTCTTCTCCTCCTTTAGGGTCTTCAGATAGGCTTCCTGTTCTGCAACAAAACGGTTCTTCTCCCGGATGGGCTCCTTCAGCTCCTCCTGCTTCTCTTCCAACAGAAGGTTCTCTGCTTCCAGCCCCTCCTTCTGCTCTGCCAGTCTCTTCTTAGAAGCATCAATAGTAGTCAGTAGCTCACTGATATTTTTGGTGATATCCTTAATTAAGTTAATATTATCGAGAAATTCTGAAAAATCCTCTGCCTGAAGTAAAAGCTCCAGATAGGATGCAGGGCCACCTCGCTGATAGCTTACTAAAACCTGCTCCAATAGGCCTAGCTGTTCATCATACTCCTTCTGTTCCTTACTAATTGCTTCAGCCAGCTCAGTTATCCGATCCTCCATAAGCTTAATCTCTCCGGTCAGTCTGTCGACCTCCCGTTCCATACTCTCGATCTCCTGCTGCAATCGAAAAAGCTCCTCCAGGGTTTTCTGCTCCTCCTCGGTAATTCCCTTCAGTTTCTCCTGGGCCTCTGTAATCGGCTTTACTTCACCGGTAACTCTTTCGGGGACAGTTAGAGACAGGGTAAGGGTGATTGCAATCCATAGATATAGTAATTTTTTTCTGTTCCGACGCTCCATTCTCTGCCTCCATATTTTTCCTGTCCTACTACTCACTCATATCCTTGATCACTTTGCATTTGATTACCTGTTCTATTGCTCTAATATCCTTCATCACTTTGCATTTGATCCTTGCATTTGTTAACTGTACTATTACTCCATGTTATCCTTGATCACATTACATTTATTTCATGTTCTGCTATTCTATAGTATACTAGATTACCTTTCTGATAACAAGTTGCTATCAGAAAAAATCGGACCAAAAATTGTAAGCAGGATATCCACTTACCCTTCAGGTCCGGTTTCTTCTTTACATATAGAAAGCATATTGCTATGCTCGATTATAACGATCTATTTGATATCATTGAATGAAACAGCTTGACATCATTGAATTTCTATATTAAACAAAAAGATTAACATTAGCCTCCTCTGCTTCTCCCAGATAATAGCCTACTCCTCCAATTTTTACTCCGTCGATCAGCTCCTCCTTCTTGATACCCATGACATCCATAGACATCTGGCAGGCAACGATTTCGATTCCGTTTGAAATAGCCGACTGGATCAGCTCCTCCAGTGAAGAGATATTCTTATCCTTCATTACCTTACGGATCAGCTTACCTCCCAGCCCCAGCATATTCATGTTGGAGAGCTTTAGCTTCCTGCTGCCTCTGGGCATCATCATTCCAAACATTTTATCCATGAAGCCCTTATTTACCTTTACCTTTTCCGGCTTACGGAGAATATTTAGTCCCCAGAAGGTGAAGAACATTGTAACCCTTCTGCCCATGGAGGCAGCTCCATTGGCAATAATGAAGGAGGCGATGGCACGATCCAAATCACCGCTGAATACCACAAGTGTCTTGTTATCCTTTGCTTCAAAGATGAATTCATCTTGATTAATCTGCGGAATTAGAGTGTTTTTTTTTATGAAGGCAACAATATTGCCCCCGGATTTTTGTAGCTTCACCAGCTCATGATTTGTTCTTTTGCACCAGGCCTTAATATCCTCATAGAAGCCAGGATCCGAAGCTGTCACCTTAAGAATCTGCCCCTCCTCCAGCTCATTGATGGAAGCCTTCACCTGCATCAGTGGTCCGGGACAGCAGAGTCCGCAGGCATCCAGCGTCATATCATAGCTGTCAGTCCTGCTACCTTCCTCCTTCACCACCTGAGTATCGGCATCAACCACGATACGCTTACCTTCCCCATTGCTTTGCTTATTCTGCTTTGACCCGGAACTGTTGCCCTGCTTAGGATCAAACTGCTGGGCTGCATAGGCTTTATAGCCTCCGGTTACATTGATGACCTCATAGCCATTCTGACTCAAAATGCTTTCTGCTACATGACCTCTGAGACCTACCTGACAGTATCCCACGATCTTCTTTCCCGGATCCAGCTCAGACATCCTCTCTCTCAAGGAATCCACCGGTATATTTACTGCCCCCTCTACATGGCCGTTATCATACTCCTCCTCTGTGCGAACATCCACAAGGATATAATCCTCCTGCCTCAGCTTAGCCACCTCATCCCAGGTCATCGTCTTTGATCTTCCGGTAAGGACATTCTGAGCAACAAAGCCGGCCATATTCACGGGATCCTTCGCAGAGGAGAATGGAGGAGCATAGGACAACTCCAATTCCGTCAGATCCTCAACCGTACCACCCAGTCTGATCACGGTTGCCAGTACATCAATTCTCTTATCCACTCCGTCATAACCGATTCCCTGTGCTCCAAGTACCTTACCCTCTTTATTAAAGATCAGCTTCAGTGTCATCGGAACTGCTCCCGGATAATAGGAGGCATGGGATACGGGATGAATCATAATCGTCTTATAAGGAATATTTAATCTCTGCAGAGTTCTCTCATTGGCCCCGGTGCCTGCTGCAGTCAAACCGAAAATCTTGATGATTGAGGTTCCCTGGGACCCTTTAAAGGAGGATTTTATTCCTGCCACATTATCCGCTGCTATTCTACCCTGTTTGTTTGCCGGTCCCGCCAAGGGTATGGCAGTCTTAGATTTTGTAATATAATCAACCACCTCAACTGCATCACCAACTGCATAGACATCGGCAACACTGGTTTCCATCCTTTCGTTAACCAGAATATGTCCTCTTGGTCCGAATTCAATTCCACTGTCCTTTAGGAAAGCAGTATCAGGAGTTACACCGATGGCAAGAATGACCATATCAGCTGTCAGCTTAGTATCGCTGTTTAAGGTGATTTCTACCCTGTTTCCGACCTCCGTGAAGGCTTTGACTCCATCGTTTAGTATTAGGCTGATGCCGCTCTGCACTAATTCCTTCTCCGCCAATACCACCATATCAGAATCAAAGGGAGCCAGGATATGAGGTGCGGCCTCAACCAAGGTGACCTCCAGACCTCTCTCCTTGAGATTCTCAGCCATTTCAACACCAACATAGCCTCCGCCGATTACAACGGCGCTGTCCACTCCCTTCTTATCCACATAGGACTTGACGGAATCCGTATCCGGTATATTCCTTAAGGTGAAGATTCGCTCATTGTTTATACCCGGTATATTCGGTCTCAGTGCCTTTGCACCGGGAGAAAGAATCAATTGATCATAGGTTTCTTCATAGACACCCTTCTGCTTGCTGTTGACCGTAACCTTTTTATTGCCGGTATCTACCTTGATGACCTCACTGTTGTTTCTGACATCAATGTTAAATCTTGCCTTCATAGCCTCCGGTGTCTGGACCAGAAGCTTGTTCCTATCCTTAATGGTTTCACCGATATAATAGGGCAGTCCGCAATTCGCGAAGGAGATATACTCATCCCTTTCGAACATGATAATCTCTGCCTTCTCATCCAATCTTCTCAATCTTGCTGCAGCGGAGGCACCGCCTGCTACTCCGCCAATGATTAATACCTTCTTGCTCATATTCCTACCTCCATACTATTCTCGCATATATTATACCTATCTGTATTCTTTCTCATTCCATTTTCGTCTGTATCATCAATTCCTATTGCCATTCATCTTTAGCATTGAAGTGAAAGCTTTCAGCTTACTTCCTTTGCGTATGATTCGATATCAAAAAGTAACTCAATCAGTTTCGTCGCTTTATCATTGCATACCCTATAATAAATCTCCAGTCCTTCTCTTCTTCCCTCGATCACACCGGCTGCCCTGAGCTTTTGTATATGCTGGGATATGGTGGATTGAGGAGAATTCAGGCAATTCTGCATGTAGGTAACATTGCACTCTTTGTTATCCAGCAAGCCCTTCACGATACACAGTCTGATTGGATGTGCCAGAACCTTCAGAAGCTCAGCCTTTGATTCATATTCCTTAATTGTTCTCTCCATTGTTCATCCCCCTTATGCTCTTATACCATTTATGTAATAGGTGTATTTATGTAATTCGTTAAGTATGTTATTACTATATTCGTATATTACGTTATTGTAATATAGATGTCAAATTCCTATGTAACTTAGTCACGAAGTATACGCATGATCCGAATAAAACCGGATTGGGATAAAAAAGAACGCTGCCTTAATCTCCTCAGCGTTCTTTCTAATTACATTATGCTTAGCAATCCATATATCATTCTATGCACTATGCATGGTTGCTTTCTCTAATTCCTCTAGATAGCGGATTGCATCCTGAACAGTGCTCCCGCACATCTCCGGGGATGGACTTAGGCTGCTACAAACCCTTGGTCTGTCAGGCCTATTGAACAGCTTACATAGATAATCCTCAGTCAGCTGTATGCAGCTTACTCCCGCCGGCTTACCCTCCGGCATACCCGGAATCGGGGAAGAGATCGACGGTGCAATACAGCAGGCGGCACATCCAGGTCTACATTCCATATAAATACCTCTTTTTAAAAAATTTTTGATTGCTCAGTAGGTCATTTGGATATTACCTTCATAACGGATTATGCTTCGTCCCCAAGCCTTCTCTCCTGCTCCAGTGCAGCATGGGCCAGGATATTCAGATAATTCCATGGACGGTCAAAATGCGGCTGGAAGAAGAAATCTACATAGGCCAGATCCTCTATCGTCATATTGTTCTGGATAGCCAAGGATAAGGTATTCGCAGACTGGGTAACATCATATTTTGACATGACCTGTCCTCCGACAATTCTGTTGGTTCCAACCTCATATACCAACTGCATCAGAACCTCCTCGGTGGTTGGCATGAATTCCGGTCTGTAATTATCCTTTACAATAACGGAACGGACATTCAAGCCCAGCTGGGGAGCACTGCTCACAGTTACACCGGTCGACCCTATGTTATAACCGAACAAATGGAGTCCTGAGGTGGATTGTGTACCGCGATACTTCACTCTTGGTTCCATGATGTTCATTCCCACTAAGGAACCCATGCGGACAGCATTCGTTGCTAACGGGATATAGGCATAGTTTCTGTTCGGATTATAATGAACAGCACAGCTGTCTCCTGCCGAATAGATATCAGGGTTACTGGTTCTCATATAATCATCCACGAGGATTGCCCCGTTTGGCAGCATATCCACCTTACCCTTCAGTAAATCGTTATTCGGGCGGAAGCCAACGCAAAGGATAATCATATCAGCTGCATATTCACCTTCAGAGGTTATCACACCGGTTACCGCTCCGTCAGGGCCTGCCGTAAAGCTCTTTACCGGCTGGTTCAGTGCCAGCTTGACACCTCTCTCCTGTAGATCTCCTTCCAGAACATCCGTGAACTCCTTATCCAGGTACTTATTCAGAATCCGGTCCAGACCATCAATCAGGGTAACCTCCTTACCGGATTTCTGGAAGGCTTCTACAAGCTCAATTCCGATATAGCCGCCACCTACGATAATAACCTTATGAACTTCCTTTGCCTTGTTGATAATTACATTTGCCTGCTCATAATTCTTACAGAGAAGAATATTCTTGCTTTCAATGCCTGGAATCGGCGGAATAACAGGCCAGGAGCCTGTCGTGATCACCAGCTTATCATATTCCTCTTCAAATTCTCTTCCGGTGTTCAAATCCTCTGCCAGAACCTTTTTTGCTTCTGTATCTATATGCTTAACATTATGACGGATTTTTATCTTTGCTCCCAGCTTGGACAGCTCATCCGGATTTGAATAGAATAGACCGGCAGCATCCTTTACCACACCCCCTACATATAATGCAATTCCGCAGGATAGGAAGGATATATTATCATTACGTTCGAAAACTGTTACTTCACTCCCCGGGTACTCCCTTAGTATTGTTTTTACTGCAGAAGTACCAGCATGAGTACATCCGATTACAATTACCTTCATCTTACGACCTCCTAAAAAATAATTTATTATTTATCCGAAGCAAGTATTCTTATCTTCGCTGAAACTGACAGTGGAACAATCTATTTCTAATAATAATAATGATTACTAATTATCATAACACATTGTATGCAATTTAAATATAGTACTTTTATATTATTTTTATGAAATAATTTAATCAATCTATTTTTATCTAATTTAATATTCTTATCAATTTTGATACTCATATCAATTTTATGGTTTTTCCGCTGACCGCTTCATTCATCCCGATGAACTGACATACTTCCTCCGCTGTTTTATGGTCATTTACTCCCCATATGAGATTCTCCAAAGATAGATTGATGCAACAGAGCCGTAGGGTGAAAACCGGCTTCTGTATTCCTCGAACTGCTCTCTGCTTAGTAAATCCAGACCATACAGCAGCATCATCCCCCGACGGATCGCGATATCCCCGAAGCTGACGATATCAGGTCGTTCCATGGAATTTAACAGTAGCATTTCCGCTGTCCATACACCAATCCCGTGAAGCTTGGTAAGCTCACCAATTACTTCCTGATCTGAAAGCTGATACAGTCTTCCCAGATCAAAATCGCCTTCGGTAATCCTCTGCGCAATTTCTTTCATATAACCTGCGCGCTTTGTCGGCAATCCCAGCGCTTGAATCTCTTCTACAGAGGCCTCTGCCAGAACCTCCGGTATAACCTCTGTAAAATACTCCTGCAATCTGTCCCAGATCGTTCGGGCTGCCTTAAGGGATATTTGCTGCCCGATCATCACATACATCAAGCCGGGAAATAAATCCGGAATGATCACTCGTTCCACCTTACCGATCCGGTCTATTGCGCTACCCAGCGCTTTATCTGCCTGCTTCAGATACTCCATCTCCCTACATCCGTATTCAAATATTTTCGTTCTGACCCTCATATAGCTCTTATCCCTTCCCTTTTTATCTCACCGGATGATATTTCTATCATAGAACTATCATCGCCATAAATCCATCAAATTATGAACTAATCTTTCCTATGACCATGATACCATGGGCTTCATCCATCCATATAATATGATATGTAATATTTTGGTGAATGGAATTATTTCATACTATAACCCATTCATTACAGTCAAACGATGCAAGCATTCCTTATATTTTTTTACAAATTAGTATTTTTGTATGGATTTTCCTTGATTGTTTTCATTCCTTTGATATAATGGATTTAGAGTTTTATTACTTAATATTATTTTATCTACAAGGAGAAGCAAAAATGGAAAATAATACGAAACCTAATGAGCCTTTGGTGACCCATATTTATACCGCAGACCCTTCAGCCCATGTATTTGAAGGAAAGCTCTATATCTATCCTTCCCACGACCTGGATCTTGTTGTTGAAGATAACGACAATGGAGACCAGTATCAAATGGAGGATTATCATATCCTTTCCATGGATGACTTAAACTCCCCCTGTGTTGACCATGGTGTAGCACTTCATAAGAAAGATGTACCGTGGGTTAGCAAACAGATGTGGGCACCCGATGCAGCCTATAAGAACGGATTATATTATCTCTTTTACCCTGCTAAGGATAAGGACGGGATTTTCCGTATCGGCGTTGCCTCCAGCAAAAACCCGGCAGGCCCCTTCACTCCTCAGCCCAATTATATGGAAGGCACCTATAGTATCGATCCCGCTGTTTACATTGATGATGATAATAAAGCTTATCTGTACGTCGGTGGTCTTTGGGGCGGTCAGCTGGAGAAGTGGAAGACCGGCAGCTTTAACCCTGATGGTTTAGAGCCTGCACCGGATCAGCCTGCATTAGGTCCGCTGGTAGCTGAATTAAGCGAAGATATGCTAAATATAACCGAGCCTCTTAAGGAAATAGCGATACTTGACGAGAACGGAAATCCGATTCTTGCCGGTGATGAAGATAGAAGATTTTTTGAAGCGGCATGGGTATTTAAGTATAATGGTTTATACTACCTTACCTATTCCACAGGTACCACCCATTATATTGTTTATGCTGTAAGTGATAACCCGATGGGTCCCTTTACCTATAAGGGAAGAATTCTTGAGCCTGTGATCGGTTGGACAACTCACCACTCTGTAGTACAATTTAAGGACAAGTGGTATCTGTTCTACCATGATAGCTCCTTATCAAAGGGCGTAAACCATAAGCGCTGTGTCAAGTTCACTGAGCTTACCTTCAATGCAGATGGTACCATCCAAACAATTAAGCCTTACGATCATTAAGATATCATATAAGGGAAAGCCCTGAATGTTTTATTCGGGGCTTTCCCTTTCATTCGCTAAAAATATTCATAATGATAATCACTGCCTCTAAAGCGAAGCTTGATGCGCTTACTGTGTTACGGATAATAGAAATTATTTGGGTAATCACTTGCTAGAGGTAGAAATACAAGGACTGTGTCAAATCATCCAGTTCCCTGAGGTTCGCCATCTTCATAAGATGGTTCTTCACCGCCCTTATCTCGCCTGTTCCCCTTTGATATGCCTCCATAAGCTTATAATATCGGTTCCTCTCTCTGTTATTACTGCCCCCGCTTAGGTATCCCCATATATGCTGGGCCGCATTCATCTCAGCCTCCGGATTCTCAGGTAGTTCATACGCTTCCTCCAGAAACTCATAAAATTCCTTCACGCACCCTGACACCTTACCCTGAAGCAGTGCCTTGCTGCTATGATATAGTTCAGCTGATCGGCTTAATAGGAAATATTGATACCTGTACCATTCCTGCTCCAAATCCTTTGTTGATGCATCCTTCACACCCAAAATACATTTGATGGCGGAGAGATTCTTATCCTTAACCTCCAGCATGATATCCGGCTTCTGTTCCGGCAGCCTGTCATAAAAATCCAGGAAATTCACCAGTCCTACGGTATCTGAGTGTGCTCCAGGGACCCCGCCTATCTTTTGTTCAGAATAATGAAGCTTCTGGCTTCCATCCTCCTTCTGCCAGGTCCTGCCACATTCCCTGACCCAGTACTCCATGGGTAAAACCTGATCAGGCGGCCTGACCATATGATGCAGGTTATCAAAGACAACCGGTGCTCCGGTCAGTTCTGAGATAGAAAGCACCTCTTTCACATGATAGGTTTTATCATCATTCTCAATAACCAGCCGATCCTTCAGCTCCTGGGGTAAGCCCCGGTAGTTCTCTACAAAGGTCTTCATCGCATGAGCCTTATCCCCATAGCTTCCACCGATATGGAGCACCAGCTTGTTGCTCCGGTCCATACCGAGGGAGTGAAGTACCCTGTCATGATAGATCAGATCACCGATTGCATTCTGAACTACTCCAGCACCAGGCGAATTAAGTACGGTATATTGTCCAGGATGCATGGAGACCCTGATCCCGGCTTCCCTGATCCGAATACCGATTCCCATCAGCTCATCCCTGTAATTTATCCACCAGGGAATTTGATTCACCGGATGGGAAGCAAAGGGAATGATATCCGAGCTGATTCGAAAGAGCTTAATTCCATTCTCTTTGTTATAATCCACCAATACCTCTAGGGCCTTTAAATTTGAGCTAATCATGGACCTTAATTTATGCTCCCCGGCATTTTTCAATGTGCAGCCTATCATACCTGCCCCGGGGACTCCCACCGCAACGCATGCATATCCAATCGCCATTCCTATAAACCCACCTGTATTTCTTCAGATCATATCGTTTCAGGTAGCATTCCATGGTGAAGAGGCATTTATTCAGGCCTATCAATGGAACATCATTTACATTTCATCATAATATCGTGAATAAGATATAATCAGTATGCCCTGCAGCCTCTGTAAAAGGGTATGCTGAAGGGATTTAAGCAAATTTTAATCTGTTATTCATTGACTTTATCCATTGGTTTGTTATAGTTAAGATAAATCTACATTAAAATTAGTCAGGAGATAATCATATGAAACGTTTGATCAAATATCTGATCTTAGCCATCTCCCTGGGAGTTATCGGGTTTATTTATTATTATCTGGCACTCCCGGCGATTAACATCCACTCCCCCGGTATGTGGTTCTTTCTGATTGGGGCTTTGCTGATCGCAATCATTCTTTCGGTCGTTTATAGCGCAGAGAAGGATCATAAGGGCCATATTTACATTGGAAAAGGAATTTTTCGCAGCAAATCCATCCTGCTTACAAGTGGTATCACCGTTGCCATTATTCTTTTCTTGATTTTCGGTAGCATCCTCTCCTCCCCGATTGTAAATGCCAGAAGGTATCAGAAGCTACTGACTCCGATGGACCGGAATTTTACAGAGGATATCCCCCAGATTTCCTATAAGGATATTCCCATCCTGGATAAGGACTCTGCCTCTTTACTTGGCTCCAGAAAAATGGGCAGCATTATGGAATATGTCTCCCAATTTGAAGTAGCTGAAAACTATACTCAGATTAATTATCAGAATAAGCCGGTTCGTGTAACCCCCTTACGCTATGGCAATATCTTTAAATGGCTGAACAACCGCAAGGAAGGAATCCCTGCCTATATCCGAATCGACATGGCAACGCAGGAGACAGAATTGGTTAAGCTGGAGTCTGGAATCAAGTATTCCGAGTCAGAGCATTTTTCCAGAAACATCTACCGATATCTTAGGTTCAAATACCCGACCTATATCTTTGACAAAATTAATTTTGAGATCAATGATGAGGGAATCCCTGTTTGGATCTGTCCGGTAAAGAAATACAACATCGGATTGTTCGGTGGACAGACCATCGGAAGGGTGGTCATGGTGAATGCCATCACCGGTGAGCATATAGATTATGCGATAGATGAGGTACCCAACTGGGTTGATCGTGTTTACTCCGCTGAGCTTTTGATTTCACTCTATGATTACCACGGAACCCTCAAGCACGGCTATTGGAATTCCGTGATTGGCCAGAGGGATGCCCTCCAAACCACCGACGGATATAATTATCTGGTACTGGAGGATGATGTATGGGTTTACACCGGTGTCACCTCTGTCGGTGCAGATCAGTCCAATGTGGGCTTTGTATTGATGAATCAGAGAACCGCGGAAACTAGATTCTATACTATCTCCGGAGCAGAGGAATACTCTGCGATGTCCTCTGCAGAGGGCAAGGTCCAGCATCTTGGATATAAGGCTACCTTCCCCTTATTACTCAATATCGGAAATCAGCCCACCTATTTTATGGCCCTGAAGGATGCCGCCGGTCTGGTAAAGGCCTATGCGATGGTTAATGTCGCACAATATCAGGTCGTAGCAATCGGTGATTCCGTGAGTGCTAGTGAGAAGACCTATGTGGAGCTGATGAGAAGCAGCGGTGTCGGTGTGGATGTCAATGCAAAGGTACCAACGGTTACCGGTACAATCGCTAAGATAGCTCAGAGTGTCATCGAAGGGAACTCTCACTACTACATTCTTCTAAATAACAATAAAGCGATCTTTGATGTCAATGTTTCCGATTTTATCGGTATTATCCGTTATGAGATCGGAGATACTATTACCATTTCCTATACTGAGGGTGAAGAGGTTCATACTGTAGTTGGTATAAAATAAGCTTTGACTACTGTTCGGATTGTAGGAATACCCTTAATAAAGAATGCTTAATATAGGAAGAAAATATAGTGTATCCTATCAGTGCACAATTGAGGGTTATAGCTCATCAACTGCTGCACTGATTTTCTGCAAGAAAAATCCATCAAACCATAAGGGCTTCGCTACCCTCTTGCTACAGGCACATACAGATAAATAGATAGCAACAGAATCACAAAGAATAAACTACATAATCCTACAAAAGAATTAACTACTTAATTACAAAGGCTATTTTATTTTATCCTTATCTGTGATATATTTATCTTTGGTTTCGGATAACCCTCTGAAGCCGGTTAGGAGGAAATCAATGTCATTTGTTACACTAATGTATCACGAAATCAGGGAAAGACGTATGCTTCGGCCTGAGCAGTACTCCCCCATCGATGTGAATCAAAATTACTACGATGAGCTGCCGCCTACCCTCTTTGTGTCACTTGAAAATTTTGAAGAACAGATGAATTATCTGTTCGTAAACGGGTTTCACACCCTAAGTCTGGAAGAATTAAGACAGTACTTTTACCATGGGAAAGCGATACCTCAGAAATCGGTGCTGTTAACCTTTGACGACTGCTATCAGTCGGTCAAAGAGTATGCCTATCCCATCCTGAAAAAGTATCATTTCCATGCTGTAGGCTTCGTTGTCACAGGATGGCTTCATACCTCTGCAAAGCCCTTTCAGACGGAAAGCTCTATCTGTATGACCAGGAATGATCTGGAGGAGATGAAGGATGTCTTCGAATATGCGAATCATACGGAGCTTTTCCATACCAGAAGCAGCAGAACCTCCAGTGCTATGATGGTAACAGATGATCAAGCCATTTCCGAGGACCTGGACCGCTGTAATGCCAGTGGCATCCTTGATGTTACAGATACCTTTGCCTATCCCTTCGGTTTATGGATCGACCGTCATGTCTCCCTGCTGCGGAGAAAGGGCTTTCGGCTGGCCTTCACCAGTGAGGGAGGAAAAAACGATACAAGCATTGACCCGCTTCTGCTCAGGCGGAATGTCATCCCCTATTTCATGGAGCTGAAGCAATTTATAAAGCTACTAACCGGCATTGAACCGGAAGAGTAGTCAAACAAAAAGGAGATATCAAATGAAGAAACGACTTGAATTATTGATCCTATTCGCTGCAATCCTATTACTCACTGCCTGCGGCAAGAAGGATGCTACCGGGACTCCTCCGACACCAACCATGACACCGGTAACACCAACAACAGGGCCTGAAGCTCAGGATGCTGAACCCACCTCCGGTCCTGATCTTATGACACCAAGTGGAGAGGAATTTACGGTCGGATTGTTACCGGCTGAAGCTGCCATTCCGATTATTCTTGCTTACGAAAAGGGCTACTTCGAGGAGGTCGGTGCGAAGGTTTCCCTTCAGATGTTCTCATCCCCCAATGACCGGAATGTTGCAGTTCAGGCGAAGGAGCTGGATGCCATCATCGGAGATGTCATGACAGGTGCAAGCTTCGTGGATCGGGGAATCCCCATGAAGATCACCTCCGATATCAATGAGGATTTTAAGATTTTATCTTCTCCCGATTCCGGTATAACAAAGCTGGAGGACCTAAAGGATAAAAGCATCTCTCTTGTACCTAACTTCATTCTGGAATATATCATGGATGAATTCGCGAAGGAATATAACTTTACCTATGAAATCGTTGAAATTCCCTCCTTCTCCGGCAGGTCTGAGGCATTAATGTCCAATCAGATTGACGGAGTAGTATTTACAGAGCCCCAGGCCGGAATGCTTGTAAAGCAAGGCGCCCACCTACTGGGAAGCTCCAAGGAAGCAGGCATCAAGGGCGGTACTATCCTGTTCCTTGAGGAAATGACGGAGCAAAGACCGGGGGATATCATAGCCTTCTATCAGGCTTATCATATGGCAATTGATTATATGAATACTGCTGATGTATCTGAGTACAGTGACATCCTGAAGAATTATCAATTCCCTGAGGCAATCAATGAATATCTTACGTCTATGGATGAGAAATTTCAGTATGCAGGGGTGATTGATCAGAAGCAATTCGATCAGATCATCGCTTGGACCAAGGAGAAGGGACAGATTAAAAAGAGCTATCGCTATGAGGAGTTAACAGATTTCTCTTATCTACAGTAAAATCTCTCCTGACACCGTTAGCTCCCCTTAATAGATCGTATTGAAAAAGCCCTCCTCCGGCTCATTTCCTAATTGGATGAATAACCATCTTAGGAATGCCCGGAAGGAGGGTCTTATTATTCATTTCTATTACTCGTTCTTATCCATCATTCTGAAGAGTTCCTATCCTTGGTCCCTATCCTTCTTACCGAGCCTCATCCAGGGGGTGCAGATGGACTCAAGTCGGTCCAGAATTCTGAACAGCAGGATTCCTACCAGTCCCAGAGCTAAGATTCCACTGAACATCTCCACATAGTTCATCTTCGTCCAGGCACTTAAGATATAATACCCAATGCCGTACCTGGTTGCATAATTCTCTGCAAAGAATAGAGAGGCTAGAGAAATTCCAATACTTACTCGTAGGCCCGAAAATATCTGTGGGAGGATTGCAGGCAGGATCAAATAACGGTACCTTTGTAGTCCGGTGATGCAGAAGCTATCCATCACCTGAAAGTAGACCGGTGCAATCTGTCCCACTCCATCCCGGACAGAGAGGATAATTTGGAATATAATGATCCATATGACCAGGAGTATCTTTGAGCTATTGCCAAGCCCGAACATTAGCATGAACACCGGCAGGAAGGCTACCTTGGGTATCGGATAAATAAAATATAATAATGGCGAAAACAGTCTCTTCATGACTTTATTCACTCCCAGAAGTATCCCTATCGGGACTCCCAGCAGAACAGAGATAAAAATGGCAGCTCCTACTCTTAAAATACTGGCTGCGCAATGCCTCAACAGCTTCTCCAGCACAGTCATCATGTAGAAAATAGTTTCTATTGGGGAAGGTACTGTATGGGTCTTAAGAATCAGATGCAGCAGCTCCCATAGAAGAAGGAAGCTAAGAAATCCAATCAGCTGGCTCCGGTATATTCTCTTCATCAACTTCATAGCACACGCTCCTGCTTCAATAAAGCTCTGATCCTGATACACTCCTGATAAAATCCAATCTGTTCTCTGGCCTCACTTACCCCATAGAAGCCGTTCCTAAGCTCCGTCACTGTCCCATCTGTATTCATAATCAATAGCCTTTCAG
Source organism: Bacillota bacterium (assembly GCA_023435645.1). GTDB lineage: Bacteria > Bacillota > Clostridia > Lachnospirales > Lachnospiraceae > Mobilitalea. The sequence continues at coordinate 28,421 of JAEYRK010000098.1, read as the reverse complement.
CTAACATAATTGCTTCCTCGATATCATGAGTCACAAACAAAAGGGTGGTAGCTCTTTTCTTATGCTCCCTAAGGATCAGCTGCTGAAGCTTCTCCTTGGTCATTGCATCTAGTGCGGAGGTGGGCTCGTCCATTAATAATAAGTCCGGTTCTCCGATTAATGTCCTGGCCAGTGCCACCCTTTGCTGCTCTCCCCCACTAAGCTCACTGGGATACTTCTCCTTGTATTGATCAAGACCCAGCTCCTGAAGCAGATAGGTCACCTTATCTCGCATTCCCTCTTTGCTTCTCCTAGCTCTGAGAGGCATACAGACTGCTTCCCAGACTGTCTGCCAGGGTAATAGGCCCAGCTCCTGAAAAAGGAAGGCTGTCTCCCTCCTGGGAGCTGAACATACAGTATTGTTAATCAGAACCCTTCCACTATCCGGCTTTAAAAAGCCTGCAAGCAGATTAAGAAGTGTGCTTTTTCCCACCCCTGAGGCACCGATTAAGGAGTAGGAAGCCCCCTGCTCCAGCGCAAGCTCCAGATTCTTAAGAATATCCTTCTTGCCATAAGAAAAGGATACCTGCTCCAGTTTTATAAAGCTGTTCTTCATCATTTTCTCCTAACTGATCTTACAAAATGTCTATGAAGCAAATTATATCACATATTTCTATGTGATTACCAGTAAGCATATCACTGCCCCCACGAAGGGAATAGGGACTCACCCTGTCTAAATGACAAGGTCTAGCTCCAATCCTGACTACGATGGGGGCAAGAAAACTATTCTATGAATTAAAATACTACTTTCTGTTATTCTTATTCGCTGGCCTGACGTCTCGGATTAAACTCTGACAGCTGCTCCGGAGCTAGGGGTTTACTGAAATAATAGCCCTGCACATAATCACAATTGATCTCCTTGATGATATCATGCTGCTCCTCCAGCTCAACCCCCTCAGCAATTACCTCAATGCCAAAGCTGTGGGCAGCTTTAATGATTGCTTCAATCAAAATAATATTGCTTTTAATCTCATCAATAAATTGCTTATCTATCTTAATGTAATCAAAATGGAAGAATAATTCTGATATATATTTCAGAGAATTATGGCCTGTTCCGTAATCATCCAGCGATACCTTAATTCCTGCATTTCTAATCTCATTTAAAACCACAATCAGCTTCTCTTCATCTTCAATCATGGTCCGTTCCGTCAACTCAAATTCCAGATAACCGGGTTCTATCTGATGGATCTCCATGCAATCCTTAGTAAACTCAAGAATCGCAGTATCCTTCAGATCTCTTGAGGACAGATTGATTGCTATCCTGGTATGAATTCCCTCTCTCTGCCATGACTTCAGCTGTAGTATCGCATGTTCAATCACCCATCTGGTAATCTGACCGATGAATTCCGCATCCTCTGCTATTTTAATCACATCAGAAATAGGAATATTCTTGTAGGTACAGTCATTCCAGCGTAGCAATGCCTCCACTCCGGCCAGCTCCTGATCCTTCAGACTTACCTTCGGTTGGTACACCAACATAAAGCCGTTATTTTGTACCGCTCTATACAGAGAAATCAGGGTTTTATAGAATTCCTTGCTCTCCATAGCAAATTTCTCATCATAAGCGATTAGCTCATGATGGGATTTTGCTGCCTGATCAAGAGCCTTCGCCAGCTTCTCAATAATATCCTCCGGATCAGTTCCATGGTGCGGTATGCTTACCAGACCTCCCCTGGTGATAATTGCAACCGGAAGATCCTCCACATAAACCGGCAGCTTCATCTTCCCTGAAAATTCCTTCGCCTGCCCATATGCCATCGCATATTCCGTATGCGGAAGGAAGACGATAAACTGACTGGGTGGAATAGAGTAGATTATCCCCTGAGGAAATGCTGCCTCAGCCTCCTCTAAAAGCTTCAGGTTTGCTTTGATACCAATGTCAAAGCTGACATAACGATTTACCATATCCATATTGGCAAATTCAAATAATAGGGCGGTTCCTTCGGGTTGACCATATTCCTTCAGATAATCTTCAAGATCAACTTTGAATTTATTCAGGTTAGGACGCCCGGTGAAGGTGTCTTCATAAGCTTTTTTCTTCTCAAGATCGTTAATCCTGCGGATATATTCTGTCAGCTGTCCAACAACGATGACAATAACAAAAAAGATGACAATCCTGATCACCCAGGAATAGGATTCTATTCCCTGAGAATCAAAGCCCTCCATCAAGGGGCCCAGAATTAATCCGGCTAGGATCGAACAGAGAAAGCCGCTCTTCACTCCAAAGTGAAATACAGAAATAATAATCGGTACATACATCAGATGCGCTAAGGTGCTCGGTGTTCCTCCTGTGATATATACCAAAAATCCATTCAGGGCAATCAGTAATAGAATAAATGCCCACCAGAAGTAACGCACTCCGATCTGCTTGTTCTTGCTACCTGTCAGCCCTAATAAGAATCTGTCCAATATGGAAAACAAATCTTTGAATTTTTTCATGCCATCACCCTTTGCCTCAATCAAAAATAATGTCAACGACTCCACGATCAATCAGATCAAATAACGCTTCTACCACCCTAACATCCAGGCAACCGTTCTGTACCTCCTCTTTAAGAATCTCCCTAACCTTGTTGAGGGATTGCTTCTCCCGGTAAGGTCTGTCAGAATATAATGCATCAAAGATATCTGCTACACATAATATCCTGGTTTCCAATGTAATTTCCTCATCTCTAAGGGCATCGGGATATCCGGTCCCGTTCAGCTTCTCATGATGGCTCCTAACCGGCACCAGACAGGCCTTCAAGGAATCCAGAGGTCGGAGAATTGTTTCACCAATCTCCGAATGCTTCTTGATTAAATCAAATTCTTCTCTGGTCAGCTTCCCCGGCTTGTTCAGAATGCTCTCCGGTACACCTACCTTTCCGATATCATGGATGAGTCCAGCGATCTCCAGAAAGTCCAGCTTCTCAGCAGCTATTCCGAGATGCTCTCCAAGCAATCTGCTGATGGTTCCGACTCTCCGTGTATGACCATCTGTATATTTGTCCTTCGCTTCAATGACATTGGCCAGGGTAATTACCAGGTTCTTCGTACTTTCTGTCTCCTTCGTATAATCATTCTGCAAAAGCTCATATAGCCTAGTAATCTCTCTGTTGGAGTCTTCCAGTCTTTGATAGTTATCCTTAAGCTCGTCCTCAAGTTCCTTCTTCTCGAGGCCGTTTTTCACAACCTTGATCAGATCATGATTATTCCAGGGCTTCTCCAAATAATAATATAGGCCTATTTCATTGATGCTTCGAATTGCATTCTCCTTATCTGCATAGCCTGTCAAAAGGATTGTAACGGTTCTGGGCGATTTTTCTCTTACCCTCTTGAGGAATTCCAAGCCGTTCATTTTAGGCATCATAAAATCAGAAATAATCAAATCCACCTTCTGCTTCTCCAGCTCTTCACAGGTTAGGGCCTGTTCCACATCATTATAGGTAATCACCTTCTCCTTCAGCATCAGCTGAAACATCGTGGACAAGGTTGTTGTAATCATGTGTTCATCGTCCACCACCATTATCGTTCTGTCCATCTCATACTCTCCTTATTACTTATCCGGTCTTTAGGTCTTATGGTTATACTTTGGTATCCTGATGATAAATTCGGCTCCATTGCCGGGCTCACTGTTGATCAAAATCTCTCCATTGTGGTTCCGAATAATATTATAGCTGATGTATAGCCCCAATCCCAGTCCAATTCCCACACCCTTCGTTGTATAACCGGGTTCAAAGATCCTAATCAGATTCTCCTTCGCTATCCCTGAGCCTGTATCCCTAATCGCTATATGGATATAGTCCTCCTGCTCATAGGTACGGATAAAGATCTCTCCTTCTCCTTCAATTGCCTGGGTTGCATTGACAATGATATTCATAACGACCTGATTTAACTGCCCTGGGTAGCATTTCACCGGAGGCAGCTCCCCATACTCTTCATGTACTGTAATTCTCTTCTTAAACAGGTTATTTGTCAATACCAAAACACTGCGGATACCTTCATTGATATCCGTCTCCTGAAATTCTGCCTGATCCAGCCTGGAGAAGCTCTTTAAGCTTCGGATGATTTCAGTAATTCTGCTACAGGCCAAGCGATTAATCTTATTTAACTCAATCAGCTGTCTTGTTAAGGTAGAATCTTCCCCCTCCGGCTGACTGCTATTGATTTGTTCCAATTCACTCAGCAGCATTTCCTCCATCTGTGTGTTACTATTGATTGCACCAATTGGTGTATTAATCTCATGGGTGATGGCTGCGGTCAAAAGACCAACCGTAGCCATTTTTTCGCTCTGAACCAGCTGTGCCTGCTGCTTTTGAATCTGAAGCTTTGACTCTGTCAACTCATTATTTTGTGCCTCTAGTTCTGCATTTTGATTCTCTAGGACATCCTTTTGGTTTTCGAGTAGCTCATTATAATTGCTGAGCTTCTTCATGATTCGGTTCGTTGAGTCAACCAGGGATTCGATTTCTCTCAGTGGCTTCTTTACTATAATTTCTGTATTGACTGCCGTCTCCTGATCTCCATCCGCAATTGCCTTAACCTTCCTTTCCAGCCTGGTAATTGGATGTATGGCATGTCGGATCAGGAAAATACCAAGGATTTTTGATATAACCAGTGCTCCCATACTGAGAACAAAGACGACCAGGATGATGGTAATGAGGATTCCTATCAAAAATTCCGGGTTTACTCTCACGACAATCTTTCCTGCCAGTGCTCCACTTGCTTCATATATAAGCCGAGTTGCCTTCGTATCAACATAAAAATTGACCATATGCTCGTCCGTTAGATCTTCATTGGTGTATACCACCTTACCGCCGGCTTCGATTGTAATAGTGATATAATTAAAGTCCCTATTGTAAGGAATGAATTCATTGATGATTGTATTTTCATTCAATTGGTCAATCCACTCCTGCGTCTTGGGGTTGTCCTTATTGATATCTGCGAGGTTATTGACTCCCAAGGTCCAGTATGCCCTTCTGCTATTAATATCCTTCTCAACCGCATCAGCAACCTTTTCTGCCTGATAGCCGGCATAAACTCTGGATAATCCCAGACACACAACGATGAAAATCCCACTAATGAAAAGTACCGTAATAAAGGCGGATAAAAACACTGCCCTCTTAATTCTCTTCTTAAGGGTTCTTCTATTCCTCTTCATTCTACATAAATCCCCTGTCTACAACATATCTTATCCTTATTCTACTATAAAACTATGAATTAATATAGTAAAATTTATGTATTATTTCGTATATATTCCTTTTTCTGCTTATCTAATCCAATTGTTTCACATAATCATTCAAATATCACATACAATAAGGATAGAGTTAATAGGAGGAAAACTTAATGTCCAGTCAATATAAAATACAATATTTCCTGGGAAGCAATACGAAAAAGGGCTTTGCTTCCTTATTTGAACAGCTTAGAGATCCATTGAAGGGGAGAACAATGTATATCCTAAAAGGAGGCCCCGGCAGTGGAAAAAGCTCTCTGATGAAGCGAATTGGAGCCACCCTGGAGGAGATGGGACATCGTTTGGAGTACTTTCCCTGTGCATCCGACCCGGAGTCGCTGGATGCATTACTTGATTACGATGCTTTCATCAGCATTGTGGATGGAACCGCACCTCATACAATGGATCCGAAATATCCGGGTGCCTATGAGATTATGATTAATCTGGGTGAAGCCTGGGATCAGAAGGAGCTGAGTAGGAATAAAACCAAAATCATTGAGCTCTCCGATCTCATCTCAAGTTATCACTCCATGGCTGGCTATTGTATCACTGCCGCGACCACTCTTTTAGACACCAATCGATCCATTGCCATGCTCTATGTAGACAGGAAATCGATCCAAGATGCAATCCATATGCTGACCGATCAGCTATCCAATGGGAAAAAGGGGGAGGAGCATAAACGCTTACTCAGTGCCGTATCCGTTGGTAGAATTGTTTTCTTTGATCAGACATTAAAGGCATTATGCCCGAAGCTCTATCTAATTCCGGATCAATGGGGAGCTGCTGCAGGATTCATATTAAGGGAAATACATGAATACGCACTCTCCATGAAGCTGGAGGTCTTCACCTGTTATTGTTCCATTGAAGGTAAGGACAAGATAGACCATCTGCTCTTTCCCTCCTTGGGAATAGGAGTTACCACCTCAAATTCCTTCCATAAAACAGATCCCACCTTCGGAATATCCATAGACGACCTGATGCTGCAGGTCCCTGACGCTGATGCTGCAGTTTTAAGGGGCAATCTGGAGACGGCAGGGAATCTGTTGGATAGTGCCGCAGGTAATGTTGAAAAAGCGAAATTACTTCATGATCAGCTGGAGGCCTTCTATATCGCTTCCATGGACTTTACGAAGCTGGATGCCATTTACGATAGGCTTCTTGAGGAAATTCTTCGTCCAAATTAGGAAAGCACACCATAGAACATCCCCATAAGATTAATACTTCTTATACAAAATGCTCCCTCCTAGATAAACAGTTTTCTTATTTCAACTGTCTACCTAAGAGGGAGCATATCAATCCCATCATAGCTAGTGTACCGGGGCTGTTATTAACCTTGTTAGAATGGTATACTACCGCCTATACCCTTGTATTCCTTTAACAGGACTTTTACTTATCCTCTGTTAAGATTGCTTTGATCCGGTGGATCAGCATGTCAGTAGCTACATCATTCAATCCACCTCTCGGAATAATCAGGTCCGCATATTTCTTAAAGGGCTCCACAAAGAGCTCATGCATCGGCTTAACGGTATTGGTATATTGATCCATTACGGATTCAAGACTTCTTCCCCTTTCGTTTACATCCCTAATAATGCGACGGATTAGCCGTTCATCTGCATCCGTGTCAACAAATACCTTAATGTCCATCAAATCCCGAAGCTCTGCATTTTCAAAAATCATAAAGCCTTCCACAATGATGACCTTTGCCGGATTCACCTTTACTGTCTCAGGAAGCCGGTTGTGGACTACATAGGAATAGACAGGTCTCTCAATCGGAATTGACTGCTTCAGCTGTTTGATATCATGAATAAAGCGTTCCGTATCAAAAGCGTTCGGGTGATCATAGTTTAGCTTCGCTCTCTCCTCCAACGGTAGCTCATCATGGGGAAGATAATAAAAATCATGACTTAATAATTCAACACTATCCTTAAACTCATCTTTAATTCGATTAGCAACTGTAGTCTTTCCGGAGGCTGAACCCCCGGAAACTCCAATAACTATAACGTTCTTCATCATTTTCCTCCGAATGTTAGTCATTCATGCCTTTGTATCATAAAGTCTATTTCACAATTCCAAAGCCCAATATGGTAAAGAATTTGTCCTGGTCCCCTTCTGCCATGCGAAGCCTTACCTCATGCTTCCCAGAGGTATCCTCCCGGTATAGGATCACCGGGTTACAGTGGGTCCAGTTAACCTCATGAGGATTCAAGGTCTTGAGATATACACCATCCACATAGACCTCCGCACTTCCAAAGAAGCTGTTTCCGGAATCCTTGTATATAAGCACCAGACTCTTACTCTCCACCGTCAGGACGAAATCCTCCTGCCCGGCTCCCTCCATATGCATCCAGTTGTTGGTAAATTGTGGTGTGGTATCGGAATCCTCATCCAGCTCCACAGCCTGAAGATCGTAATCCGTACCGTAAAAGCTTCCTTCAGAGATCTGAAGCAACTCCGTATTCTCCCTTCGATCTATGAAAAGAACCTCCTTAAACCAGTCTCCCAGTAACGGTTCCTGTTCTAATGAAATATCCTCCTTCTCCTCGGCAGCTTTATCCGCTTCGGTAAACAAATAGCCAAGGCAGTCTGCCATAACAGTATGACCGTCGTTCGTAGGATGATATACATCAAAGAAGAACTGTCTCTTTGAAATGACATTTCCCATATCCTTCGACAACACAAACTGGTCAACCACCGCATCCTTAACGCTGACCATGGGTAAATGATAGTGATAACCGATGGGAGCTAGACGATCCTGAAGATTCCAGTCATCTAGAAAAACACTGAACAAAAGAATGACAGCGGGCTTTCCGGGGCCGTTCAAGGCCTTCAGACACAGGCTTTCAAAGCAGATACCGTTCGTCTCATCTCCTGCATCATTCACAGCAAATTCTATGACAAGGATATCCGGTGTGACTGCTCCGTTTTTACACACATCCTTGTCATAACGCAGCATCCCCAGCTCGGATGGAGTGCCACCGATACCGGCCTTCACAAAGTGGATATTCTTCCCTCCCGCCTTGCCAAACATTTCTCTGAATATCTGATAAGATTTATAAGCATAGCAGCCGGTATTGATCGGCTTAGCACCTGCTCCCTGAGTGATGGAACCTCCAATGTAGGCTAAGGTAACCTCTTCACCGCGCTTTGCCTTCTTGATCGCATTCTTAAGCCGGTAGGTATTCCCCAGGTTAAGTAAGGATCCTGAGACCATAGCCTTGTAATCTGCGGAATGAAAGCTTACCGGATCTTCAACAACAAGCTCCGGTACCTCATAACCATCCTGAAGGAAAAGTCTTACGGTAGCGGTGGCCATAGCTCCCACCTGATCGAATTCAAAACCAAATTTGCCCAGCACATCATCCTCTGGGCTCCATGAGTAATCCTTAAGCCTGATCATCATCTCAGTACCGTCCTTCGGACAGGAGATCTCAAGCCTGGTTCCAGTTTCGTAGATGTTTGTTTTACCCCAATTCTGAAGTACAAATTTCACTGTACCGTCAGGATCAGTATCTGACTTAACCGATATTCCAATGCTATGGACTAATTGATGAAACCCGCTACAATCCCCAAGAAGATTAAGCATTGTTTCATCCGTAAAGCCACTGGCTAGCTTCACAAAGTCGATGATACGTTTATGGTCCAGGTAGAACTCCTGGGAGGGACTGCTCTCCTTACGGTCAGACGCTTCAATCGGTGTGTCCATCATAACATATAAAAAGCTCCGGTGCTTCCTTGGGTCCTTCGGTGCTTTTGGTCCCTCAATACCAAGCTCCTTCAGGTCCGATTTTTGTTCCTGCTCCATTTTGATGGCTCTCCTTTATCTTAGAAGTGAGTTCTCAATTCCTACTCTTCTTATTCATACTTATCACCTATATATTATCACTCCTCGACAAAAAATCCAATAAAAAATAAAATTATCTGAGCATCAGATCGCTACTGCTTTCGCTTTCCGTGTCTTCTTATTCTGTACCGACCAGGTCCTGTAAAGAGCCGAAGGAATATCCCATTTCCTCCCACTTTGTCAGCAGCTCATCCAGTATCTCTGCATTTGTCTTAGAGGTGCTGTGCAAAAGGACGATAGCCCCTGGATGGATTCTTCCTAACAGCTTTTTGAAGGCTTGCTCCTTCGTCGGCTGTTTATCGTTATACCAATCCACATAGGCGAGACTCCAAAAGAAGGTTTTATATCCCAGCTCCTTTGCCATTTTCAGATTTTGTATATTATACTTCCCCTGGGGAGGTCGATAAAATTTGGTCATCTGCTGACCTGTTGTATCCTGATAGAGCTCCTCCAGCTTCTTTAGTTCATTGGAAAAGCCCTCCTGTGAGGAGATACCGGACATATTCGGGTGGGTGAAGGTATGATTGGCTACGATATGACCTTCTTCCACCATCTGCTTTACCAGCATGGGACTTGTTGCAATATAATTTCCGACCAGAAAAAAAGTAGCATGTACATTATGCTTTTTTAAGGCCTTCAGGATATCAGCAGTATGGCCATTCTCATATCCTGCATCAAAGGTCAGATAGATCACCTTTTGATTCGTATCCCCAATATAATATGCATCATATTTCTTTAATTCATCTGCAGTCGCATTGCCTGTTGGCGGTTTTCCCTCCGTGGAAAAACCAAGTCCCCAGTTTTCGCTGCTTTCTTCGATTTTTCCATAGGCATTCTTGAATACAGCAATTCCTGCACCCATAAAATAAGAACAGATAAATAACAACGTGGTAATAATGGTTCTCTTATATTTCTTAAGAAACATAGTCATTCCATCCTTTTTGATTACTTGATTCATTACTTAAATATATTTCCACATAGCACAGGTCATTCCTGGTTTGATCAAATTGCATTGCATCCGCCGATCCATTTGCACTGTAATTTATACCGTAATACATTGATTTCCATTCCCTGTGCCGATTCAGTTGACATAAGCTGTAATCATGATATACTTGCATTACGATTGATTTAATGATGGAGGCTTATGAATGAACGATCATATTACAAGATTAAATTATAAAGAGAAAGAAATTATATTACTATCCACAGCACATGTATCCAAGGAAAGTGTCGCACTTGTAAAGCAGGTCGTCTCCGAGGAGAAACCTGATAGTGTATGCATCGAATTGGATGAGGAACGATATCAAAACCTTATGAATCCAAAGGCCTGGGAGGACACTGATCTGGTGAAAATTATCAGGACCCACAGAATCGGGTTCCTTGTTGCAAACCTGATCCTTGGCTCCTACCAGAAAAAGATGGCCAGTAAGCTTAATACCCCTGTGGGCGGTGAAATGCTTCAGGGAATAGAAAGTGCCAAAGAAATCGGTGCAGAACTGGTGCTGGCTGACCGCAATCTGAAGACCACCTTCCTGCGCATCTGGCGTAAGCTTAGCTTTATTGAGAAATCAAAGCTGTTTGTAAGCTTTTTCTATGCCTCAGAGGAGGAGGAAATCACAGATCAGACATTACTGGATTTAATGAAGGAGGATATGCTGGAAGCTGCGTTGGCAGGAATGCGGAAGCAATTCCCTAAGATAGGACAGATCTTGATCAGCGAAAGAGATCAATATCTGGCGAATAAAATTAAAGAAGCTCCCGGAAATAAGGTTGTGGCGGTTCTGGGCGGTGCTCATGTACCTGGAATAAAAAAGGAGATCTTTCTGGAGCAGAATATGGAGGAAATCTCTCAGATTCCTCCGAAAAAGCTTACCTCGCGGCTAGCCGGATGGATCATTCCAGCGATTATCACCGGGCTTTTTGTTTATTCCTTCGTATTGAATATACAAACCGGCCTACAACAGCTTTCCTCCTGGGTGCTCTGGACCGGTGCATTGGCCGCATTGTTCACCACCCTCTCCTTTGCTCACCCCTTAAGTATACTAGCATCCTTTTTATCGGCACCGATAACAACGCTGCATCCTTTACTGGCCTGTGGTTGGTTTGCAGGACTGGCTGAGGCTACGATTAAAAAGCCCACCGTGAAGGATTTACAGAATGTTCAGACTGATATTTACAGCTTTAAAGGCTTCTTTCGCAACCGTTTCCTGAAAACTATTGTAATCATTTTTATGGCAAACCTCGGTGCCACAATTGGAACCTTCATAGCAGGAACTGAAATTATTAGAAATATATTTTAATCTAGTATCTTGCATTCTTCATAGGATACAGAAAAAGACTCCCCAAGACCTCTATTTGTATGAGCGCTTGGGGAGTATCTTTATGATGATTATGGTAATCGGTTTTCGATTCACCTGATTAACACTTATTGCTTGAGCTTCTTCAATTATTCCTTAACGCCACCTAGCGCAACACCTGCGATAATATACTTAGACAACAGGAAGTACACGAAGAAAAGCGGCAGTACTGTCAAGGTCAGACCCAAATAGATTGCACCAAACTCGGTCCGGTAGATATCACCCCTCAGTAAGCTTACCATGATCGGCATGGTATATTTCTCACTGTCTGTGAGCAGAATCTGCGGTACAAATAAGTTATTCCAGCTACTTACAAAACTAAAGATTGCTTGGGTTGCTATGGCCGGCTTCATAATGGGAATGATAATTCTGTTAAAGGTCTTAAATTCACCGGAGCCGTCAATTCTTGCTGAATTTACAATATCAATCTGTAGTGTAGCCATCAGATATTGTCTCATGAAGAATACCATCGTAGGCGCAGCAATCGCAGGCAGGATCAGCGGTAAGTAATTATTTGTCATTTGGATCTTATAAACAAATTGATAGAAACCGATGATCATAACCTGAGCGGGAATCATCATCACTGCCAAAATAAAGGAGAAGAAGGCCTGTCGAAATCTCCAGTTATATACTGTTAAGGCATAGGCAGTAAGCGAGGAAAAATAAACCGCTAAGGCTGTTGAAGCAGTTGATATGATCATTGAGTTGACAAAGCCCGTTAAGGGATTAAAGCTCTTACCCTCAAACACTGCCCAGTTACTTTTTAAGAAGGTAGAAGGCAGGAATGCGATGGCACTCTGTTGTATCTCATAGGTACCTCTGGTAGAATTTATGATCATAATCCAAAATGGTAATATGCTCAAAATAGCCAGGAAGATACAGACTACATAAATGATTACTTTTATAAAGCTTCCTGGTTTTGCTCTCTTACTCATAAGGCAGCACCTCCTGACGCTTTATGTGCTTTCTTATATTCCTTAGCGTACTTACGCTCGATCTTTCTCTGTTGTATTGCGTATTTATCGCGCATGATATAGAAGAGCAGACCGGATAAAATTGCGATTATGATGAACATAATCATACTGGCAGCAGCAGCCCTGTTATACAGATAGCTTCCACTGAAGGCTTGGTTACGAATAAACATGGTGGCAGTTAGTGTTGCAGTGTCAGGACCACCATCTCTTAATAATCTGGGAATATCAAACATCTGCAAACCACCGACCATACTGGTTACCAGTGTAAAGAGCAGAATTGTTCTTAAGTTCGGCAGGGTAACATAGAAAAACGCCTGTCTACCCGATGATCCATCAATTTCTGCTGCTTCATATAGTTCAGGATTGATACCTAAAACGCCTGCAATCAATACAATCATCGTATTGCCATACCACATCCAGAACTGTATAAAGGATACGATACCTCGCGTGGTCCACTTCTGTTGAAGAAAGTTAATAGGACCATCAGTGAATCCCAGCTTCATAAACACATCATTGACAGGTCCCTCAGGATATCCGAACAAAGTATTGAACAGAATAGCAATTGTTGCCATTGTTATAATATTCGGCATGTAGAAAAGTACTTTGAATAAGCCTTGACCCTTTATCTTACGTCTTTTATTGGTGAACCAGGCAGTAAGCAGGAGTGCAAGTAAAATCTGCGGGATAAAGTTACACACCCAAAGAATCACCGTATTACTTAATGACTTTTGAAAGGATGGATTTTTTAAGACGGTTTGAAAATTCAAAAAGGGCTCCTTTAAGAACTTAAATTCCGTAACGCCCAAGCCTTTTAAGTCGGTAAAGCCTATAACGGCTGTATAAATCAAGGGATATAGAGAAAAAACTAGGAACGCAAGTATAAAAGGTATGCAAAATATATAACCATATTTTGCGTAGCTGACACTCTTATGTCGCATAAGCTTTCACCTCCGTTTTATGTTAAGCTTTTATTATATTATAATGAAAGCAGCGTGTTCAATGCAGTCATAGTGTTCAATGCAGTCATAGTGTTCATCATGAATACCTTAATCCACGATCCGAAAGAAGCACGAGTTTCTCTTTGTCATTAATCAGCTGTATCTTAATTTGTAGTATACTTGATACTTATTTAGGAAAGCTATCCCCTAGGATTTTCCGGTGATATTCACTTAGCCTTCCCTTTTATAAATATGGGGCGGACGAAAAGGCATTCGCCCGCCCCATTGTTAGATAAAATTATTCTACGATAACATCAAGGTTATCTGCTACGTTCTGTTTAAACTGAGCAATCGCCTCTTCACGGGTCTTGTTACCAGCAGCGTACTCACGTACCTGATCACGCCAGTAGGAGTTGATGGTTTCGTCGAACTGGGTCTTATTTCTACCAGTTGCAAACTCTCCTGCAGGAACGAATACATCAAACATATTCTGTCCGCCTAAGAAAGGAAGAGTACCATCGGACTTCTCCATTACTGTACCGGAAGCAACTGTATCCTTTGTGCCGCCAGGGCCATTCATAGTGCCGTTAGCCCAGAGGTACTGAAGACCTGTCTCGGAGGTATCAAGAGTGATCCACTCAATGATATCGCCTACAGTAGCCTTAAGCTTGGTGTTCTTGTTACCGAGAACCCATGTGCCGCCCCAGAAGAAACCAACCGGAGGCTCACATACTGCCCAATCACCATATGTGCCTTCTCCGGGCTTCTCGCCGCCGGAGTTACCAGCCATAACATAGTTGATAAGCCATGCAGGACCGAAGAAACCAAAGATCTTCTGAGCGCCGGCATCCTTCATATCAGCATACCATGCATCGGTCCAGTCAGTAGTATCATTATAAAATCCATTGTCCTTCAGCTTCTTAGAATAATCAAGGAAAGCTTCACGGGAAGGATCGAGGTACAGCTTACCATCAACAACCCAGCCCTTTTCGGAAGCGCCTTCAACAGCATGCCACATATCTCCGTCACCGGATATAATACCATAGCCCTTAGCCTTTAAATCAGCTGCAGCTGCGAAGAACTTATCCCAACCGGGACCAATTTTATCTTTTACTACTGCAGGATCATCTGTGCCCCAAGTATCCTTCGCTAAGGAACGACGATAAATGAATGCACCGCCGGTTGCCTGGTAGCCAAGACCAACCAGATTGCCATCAGGATTGGTTCCGATATCAACCGTGTACTGAGCAATAGCAGCTTCTTTTAATTTAGCATCTACATCAATGCCGAGATCCTTATAGGAAGCAGCAAATTGATAAGCATCACCCTGTGTATATCTGAGTACGAAAGCGGACTCTGCACAGTAGATGTCAGGAGCATCTGCACCGCCGCCAGCCAGAGCCTGGTCAAGAGCGGGGAAGTAAGCGCCTTCTGTAGTGGAGATGATTGTCTCTTTGATTTCGTAAGGGAAATCAGGATGAGTTTCTTTATACTTCTGGATCATTTTAGGAACTTCGTCTGTAAAGCTGTAAACGTTAAGAACCTTAACACCCTCTTCATCCTTTACTTCTGCTACAGGAGCCGTATCAACCGGTTTGGTGTCATCACCCTTCTTGTCATCAGTAGCAACAGGTGTCTTGTTAGAAGTGTCATCCTTCTTGGTGTCGTCCTTCTTGCCGCATCCGGTTAATGCCAATGACATTAAGAATACGCAAGCAAGAACTAAAGCAATAATACGTTTCATGTTATACCCTCCTCTAAATTTTGTTATACAAAAAATAACAAACTGATTATATCAATTTCTTCCAAAACAAGCTTCTCAAATATTGCTGTTTTCTGCCCATTTATTGCTATTTTATCATTTCTTTGTATAAGATGTATAATTTCTTCGATTTCTTAAACGATTAAATTGCCATTTTGTAAATATGAATTACTATATTTTTCCCCCGTAATTAGTAATATTGAATAACTCATTGTATCCTGTCACTCTAAGAACCTCCGACATATAATAAAAAAATTGATCGGACGAAAACAGTATATGATAAAATCGCCAGAATATACGAAGTTACGTAAATTCCAATTATTATCCTCTGATATATTCTCCAGTAAAATGTAAGACCGCTATGCTTCATAATAAAAAATAAGCCCTCCAAAAAGGAAAGGCTTATATATTCCTTGCTTTATTCTACTCATTGAGAAAGTCGGACAACTCCTCCCCGAATTGCTCTCCCAGATAGGCCCGTCCCGAGGGCTGTCGCTCCAGATAATCCTGTCTGATCTGAGCCTTGATCCGGTATATCTCCTCCTTCAGGTCGCCGGCCGAGAGCCTGATTGCTCCCTGACCCAGAATGATCATCTGCTCCAATGCATCCGAGGTAGCCACGGTTACCCGATGCTTCTTCGCAATGTCCTGGGTTACCTTCTCAATGTACTCGTCCGCTGTTTCTGCTTCCTTGGTATATACCACATGGATATTATGATAATTCTCATGCGCACCGGCACCGCCCTTTACCTTATACGCATCGAATACCAAAATCAATATACATTGTTTAAAGCCCTGGTAATTACATAGAAGGTCCATCAGCTTAAGTCTGGCTGCATCCATATTCTCCTTACCCAGTTCACTTAACTCCTCCCAGGAATATATGATATTATACCCGTCTACCAGCAGATATTCCTTCCCCTGATCCTTCGGCTCTGAAGCTTTCACCGCTTTGAATTCTGTCCTTTCAGCTGATGTTTTCTTCTCATATCCCAAGCTGCTTCCTCTATAGCCTGTTTTTTGTCTGATGGGTCCAAAGGTTCGGACAAATATCTCCTCCAGCTCCTTATCCGCCTGCAAGGAATCCACTCGGGGGCTACCGGGCTTTGCGGTAACCGGTTCTTTCTTAGGCTCTCCCTGCTCTTTTTCGGGCTCTTTTACTTCCGGTCTTCGAAAGCCGCTGTCCACATGCATATAATCCCGGACCTTATCCCAGGGAACCACAAACCCCGCTCCGTGGGAGCAGAATACTGAGTCAGTAGGATTCTCCATATCCCGCTCACTATCATAGCCAATCACTCGGATGACATCCTCCTGATTATGGCAGGGCAGATACCCTATCATCCAACAGTTCAATCTTCCTCTGCCGCTGGTATAGTCAGCCAGCTCTCTATGATATCCGCGCAGCGTTGCTACCGGAGCTCTTCCTGACAATACCGCTATCTCACCATCTGACTCAGGGGGCTGAAAGCTACCACTCATCCATCCCAAATCAGTCATAGCCCGGCCCAAAGCATATAGGGGAAGCTCCAGCCTGAATTGATAATAGGGTTCCAGCAGGATACTCCCGGCACTCTTAAGTCCCTGCCTTACTGCCCGGTAGGTTGCCTGCCTGAAATCTCCACCCTCCGTATGCTTTAGATGTGCCCTCCCGGCAATCAGGGTAATCCTCATATCCGTGATCGGAGAGCCGGTCAAAACTCCCACATGCTCTTTTTCCTCCAGGTGGGTTAGCACCGCCTGCTGCCAGCTGCGGTCCAGTTCATCCTCACTGCAGCTGCTGGTAAACTCCAGACCACTTCCGGGCTCTAGGGGCTCCAGTAGCAGATGAACCTCTGCATAATGCCGTAAGGGTTCAAAATGTCCAATCCCCTCCACCGGCTCCAGGATTGTTTCTTTATATACGATAGTTCCGGCACCAAATTCAACATTTACATGAAAGCGTTCCAGGATGAGGCTTTTGAGGACCTCAATCTGTACCTCTCCCATGAGCTGAACATGGATCTCCTTCCATTGCTCTGACCAAAGAATGTGAAGCTGCGGGTCCTCTTCCTCCAAAAGTCTTAATTTTGATAGCATAACATGGGCATCACACCCCTGGGGTAACAGAATTTGATAGGTGAGTACCGGTTCTAAAACCGGCATATCGGACACCGCTTCTATCCCCAGTCCTTCCCCCGCATAGGTTTTTGTCAGTCCTGCCACGGCACATACCGTTCCTGCCACTGCCTCCTCCACAGCATCATACCTTACACCGGAGTAGATTCGTATCTGATCGGCCTTCTCCTCCCAGAACTCTGTCTCCTGCCGGCTGTTATGTCTCCCTCTGTTCACCAGGCTCTTAAAGTCCCCCGTCCCTTCCGGGTCAGTACACTCCTGCTCCCTTCGGTTCGTCAGCTGCCTCTTAACTCGAAGGCTACCACCAGTTATCTTCATATAAGTCAGACGATTTCCCTGCTCGTCCCTGCCAATCTTATAAACCTTAGCACCAAACTGCTCCGGATATTGAGGCTGACTTGTATATTGATTAATTCCCTCCAGAAGCTCCTCCACTCCCATTACCTTCAGGGCGGAGCCAAAGAAGCAGGGAAATACTTTTCTTTCGACAATCAGGGCTTTGATTGCTTCCTGATCGATCACTCCGCTGTCTAGGTACTGTTCCAATAATGCTTCATCACAGATTGCAAGGCTTTCTAAAAAATCATGATTCCTCTGCTCTTGATTAAAGTCAATGCAGCTCTCATTCAAACGATTTTTTAATTCCCTCAATAAGGTGCTGCGGTCCGTTCCTCTCATATCCATCTTATTGATAAATAGAAAGGTTGGAATATTATAACGGGCAAGAAGTCCCCACAATGTCTCCGTATGCCCCTGTACTCCATCGCTTCCGCTAATTACCAGAATCGCATAATCCAGTACCTGGAGGGTACGCTCCATTTCCGCGGAGAAATCCACATGCCCCGGAGTATCCAGTAAAGTCACTTCCATATTCTTGTATGCAAAAACAGCCTGCTTCGAAAATATGGTAATACCTCTGGCTCGTTCCTGTTCATAGGTATCCAGGAATGTATCCCTATGGTCTACCCTGCCCAATTTTCTGATACTGCCGGTCAGATATAGCATGCTTTCCGCCAGTGTTGTTTTTCCCGCATCCACATGGGCTAATATACCGATTACCAATTTTCTCATGTTACTCTCCGTATCAATCCTTTGATCTATTTCATGTCATGTTCTTCCACAGCTCCGGCTGAAACCCTACCGTAGCCTGCTTCCCATTCCTTACGATTGGGGTTTTCAGAATTTGCTGATTCTCAAAGATTTTTTCTTCCTTATCCGTTGTGGACAGATAGTTGAGCAGCAGCAATAGTTCCTTCTCCCTGCTTTTTTCATCCACCAGCGCTTCCACCCCGCCGACTGCCTGCTTCACAGAGGAGAACTCCCCTTTACTCATTCCCTTTTCCTTCAGGTTGATGAATTGGTACTTGATCCCCCGTTCCTTAAAATAGCGTTCTGCCTTTTTCGTATCAAAGCAATTTGCCTTCCCAAAGATCTGTATATTCATTAGACTCTCCTAACTTAGTTCTATTCTGACAATTTGAAGTCACAGAGGAAGCCTGTCCTTTGAGCTAATTTCTTCAAGGGGCTGTAATCCGTGATCAAATTCTTACCCAGGTACAGCTCCGTAAGCTTTGTCAGCTCTGCTAAGGGAGTAACGCTTTTTATACGATTCTCCTTTAAATATAGCTTCTCCAATGAAGTCAGTCCAGCCAGAGGCTTTAGATCCGCTATCCTGTTACCATTCAGGGAGACAATTTTTAACCTGCTTAAGCCTGACAGCGGCTTTATATTGCTGATGGTATTGCGCTGCAGATATAAGGCCTGCAGGTTGGTTAAACCGCTCAGAGCCTTAAGCTCTGATATTTTATTGTTATCCAGTGACAGCTGCTTCAGGTTCTTTAGCTTTGATATTGCATCTGCCTTATTGATTTGATTTTGCCCCAGCTCCAGGAGTTCCAATTGCTTTAGCTTAGATAATGCTGTTATGTTTTTAATCTGATTTTCCCGTAAATACAGCTCCTTCAGCTTACCTAAGGAGGACAAGGGCGTCAGGGAGGAAATCAGGTTACCATTCAGGGACAGGACCTCCAGCTTGGTTAGCTTTTTCAAGGGGCTGAGCTCTGAGATCTGATTGCGCTGTAGATAAAGCACCCTTAGCTCCGTCAGTTTGCCGATCGCAGTGATGTCCTTTAATCCCAGCTGTCCGGCATCCAGATATTCCAGTCCGGTCAGATGCTTTAAATCTGAAAGGCTTTTCACACCCTTTTGCAGCTTCAGCCGATAGATCCCCTGCATATCAAAGGCAGTAAGCTTACCTGTAGGCTTACCCAGCTTTTCTCTTACTGATTTCTCGATTGCAGGATCTGTGAAACGAATCTCCGTTTTATCTTCCTCTGTCCCCACTCCAAAGTGTTTCATCCGATCAAGAATCGTTGTCCAACCATCCAGATGATAGTTTCGTCCATTGGAATCGGTATAATCCGGCAGGTTTGCCAGACTCCAGAGAGAGATGCCTCCCAGCCCGTAGCTGCCGGCAAGATCGATTTTAGCAGCAATGCTGTTACTATCCTCATACAAAATAATATTCCAGGATAAATCCTTCGCATGGAAGTACTGTAAATACGGGGTTTGCAGCTCCTGATTGAAGCCGTAGGTAAGCTTCTGCCCTAAACCGTCCTTGTTATCCACTCTATCCTTGATGGCTTGGTACAGTGGAGTAAGTCTCTCTTCCCTGCTTAAGGCTGTCTCCTCCAGGCTCTCCCATCCGGCAGCATTCTTTACATCATACCGCCATTGGGCACTATCAAAGGTAATCTGCAGCCAGATTCTTGACAGATCCGACGGCTCAGTAGCAGCAGCTGACATTTCATTCAGGGCCTGTCTTACCATCCGGATCGGTGCCATACTGTGTATCGGATCCAATGCCTGATAACCCGTATACTGTTTTACCTGATGCTTTTCCAGCTTCCCTGTCGGCTCATAATCATGGGCCATCAGGATCATTCGGTCCGAGAGCGCCAGGATACTTTTATAATCAAAGCCGTCATAATATAACCCGGGATTAACCGCAGTGAAAAGCTTCTTTGAAAGGGAGTCCAGCTGTACCCGCAGCTCTGTTAAGAACTGTGTATAATGAGCACTGATCGGTTTTCCCTCATATAATAACGACGTCCCCTGGCTATCCGTATCACGGAGCCCCTCAAAGTCAATGACCACTCCATCGTAGAAGATACCCTTACCGGGAATAATCTCTGTCTGAAGATGGCTGATAATCGCCTGTATCATAACAGCCCGCTGTTCCTGATAGGGTAACAATAGGATGCAATCACTACCATCCATATAGATATTCAGCTGTATTGACTTATTCCTGCTTTTTGCATATTCCACAGGCTGCTGGAAGTCTGCTGGATAATAGAAGCCCCAGTTGCCATTCTTACCTTTCACCGTATTCAGGGCTCCTGGGTCTCCCCCATCGATCCTGCTCCAGGCAAAGCTTAAGGAATCCACATTGTCTATGTATTTTTTCATTTGCTCATTAAAGACAGCGTTGGAGGGATAGAAGGCATGCAGCTCTCCCCCTTGATTGGTATCCGCTGTAGACGTTTTGATCGCCAATGATCTTATCTTACTGTACTCCTTGCTCCTTCCTGCCGCAGATGCTTCCCCCGTCATAGGTATCATAAGGGTAAGGAATATCCCAAGGCCCAGTAGTATCCATCTATATAGTCGTGCTGTAAGCGTTGCATTTATATTGTTTGCTTTCCTTTTCTCCATGGCTATAACCTCCTGTTTCTTATTCTAACATCTTTTTTGGTCTAAAGGTAGTATAAATTAAAAGAAGGCTACTGATGTAACGCAGCCTCCTTTTGGTATTATTAGAGCGCAATGATCCAATTGTCATTCACAATTTTCATTGCCGGTGCTCATCTCTTCCTTCTCAGAATTTTGCTTCGTGTCCCTGTTTTCCACATAGTTCAGCATTCTGACCGTGGCTTTGATGGCAGATGCGGTCTGATCCAGATCAAGGCCCCTGGTCTTGAATTCATCCCCGTCATTCCAGGTGACCACTGTTTCAACCAGGGCATTGGTTCTTCCGCCCGGTGGTATCGTAACAACATAATCCACCAGAGTAGGCAGTGTTTTACCCAGCTTATCATATATCTTACCCAAGGCCTTCATAAAAGCATCATACTGGCCGTTACCGGTTGAGGTCTCCTCATAGATCTCACCGTCAATCTCGATGCTTAAGGTGGAAACAGGGCTCAGATTAAGGGCATGGCAGATATAATAATTCCGAACCTTTATTTTTTCTTCTATGTAATTACTGCCTAGTACGTCAGAAACGATATAGGGCAGGTCCTCCGCTGTAATATTTTCCTTCTTGTCTCCCAGCTCAACAATTCGCTCCGTCACCTTGGCAAGGGCTTCCTTGTCCAGGTAAATTCCGGTGTCCTCTAAATTCTTCAGTATGCTGGCTTTGCCGGAGGTTTTTCCAAGGGCATATTTACGAAGCCTTCCAAATCGCTCCGGCATCAGGTGATTGAAATACAGATTTCCTTTATTATCACCATCGGCATGGACTCCACAGGTCTGCGTGAACACACTGTCACCAATCACCGGTTTGTTCGAAGGAATTCTGATTCCTGAGAAGGCCTCCACCATCCTGCTTATTCTGGTTAAGGCTGCTTCATTAATACCGATTTCAGCTTCCTTATAATGATCCTTCAAAACTGCGACAATACTAGACAGGGTTGCATTTCCTGCCCTCTCTCCCAAGCCGTTTACTGTAGTATGTATTCCTGACACTCCGGCCTTAACTGCCATTAGGGTATTGGATACACCTAAGTCATAATCATTATGGGCATGAAAATCAAAATGTAATTCAGGATATTTTATCAAAAGCTGATTCAAATATTGATAGGTCAAATCCGGCTCCAAAACTCCCAAGGTATCCGGTAGCATAAATCGTTTCACCTTCTCATCCTTCAGGGCATCAATCAGCTGATAGACATATTCCGGGGAATTCATCATACCATTCGACCAATCCTCCAGATAGAGATTTAAGGATAAGCCCTTTCCTGCAGCGTATGCGATAGAGGCCTTAATATCACGGATATGCTCCTCCGGACTTTTCTTCAGCTGCTGAGTTACATGCATGAGGGAGCCCTTACACAGGAGGTTCATCACCTGAATCCCGGCTTCTGCTATCCAATCAACCGATTTTGTCCCATCCACAAAACCCAGCACCTCAACTCGGTCCAAATAACCCTTCGTACTGCACCAGGCTGCGATCATCCTAGCTGCCTCCAGCTCACCCTTGGAGATTCGTGCGGAGGCAACTTCAATTCTGTCCACCATAACCTCCTCCAGTAGAATCTTTGCCATCGTAAGCTTCTCACTGTCCGTAAATGCGACTCCGGGTGTCTGTTCCCCATCCCTTAAGGTTGTATCCATGATTTCGACTCTCATTCCATCCCCATTCCTTTCTGCGCAGCTAGTAGACCCTCATACCTTCTGATAACAAAAAACTCCCGTCCATAGGCTGACGAAAGTTTGACTTTTTTCAAGTCTTTGTTCTATTATATTGAACTTGCATTTCTTTGTAAAGCATAAATGTCAAATTATATGCAATATTCGGTATAATTATTAATTGTGAAATCGAAAAAGCTTTTTCCCCCTGAATTACCTTTTCCATTGATCTAATTCTAATTGTGTCGAATTTCAGGTGAACACTATACTTCGTCCCTTATCCTGTCAATATGCACGGCTTTATCGGATATGCCTTTTCTTGAATATCCATATTTTCCCTGTTATACTCATAGTAACAGATGCTTCCCGCCTCTGCATGTAGCGTTCTTTGACTTATTCTCTTAAATCGTATGATAGGAGGAATTTATGGGCTTAAGGAAATCGGTAACTAACTATGGACATTCTCTGATGGAACTCATTCTTGCAATTGCAATTGTTGGGACCATCTCAGCATTGGCCATACCCAATTACGCCAGATACATCGCTAGCACAAGAGAAAAGGTATGCAGCATCAATAGACAGGAGGTCCTCTATGAATATCAGCTGTATTGTCTTAGTGAACAGGAAATCCCACTCTCCGATTACCTTCTTATCACCTATGAAGGAAGGCATCTACCCTTCTGCCCGTCCGGCGGACTACCCACCACCGAGGGGACTGGGGAAACGGCAGAGTTAGCTTGTTCGATCCATCCCCAGGCAATCACACTACTGGAGCAGGGTACAATAGCCTCTGCTGATCTCCCATTACCTGATTCCATATCCTCCGAGGACTTAACGAGGATCCTTAAGCTACTCGGGAACTGAACTTCTCCTCCTGCCATAATATAACCCGATTGCAATCAGCATTACAATCAGCTCCGTCAATAGAAAGGAAAGCCATACCCCCTTCATACCCCAGACCCTGCTCAGCAGAAAGACCAAGGGGGTGATGATCACAAGCCCCCTGCAAATTGTGATGAGGAAGGCATCTCTTGCAGCTTCTGTTGCGCTCAGATAAATCGCTGTAACGATATTTACCCCGGCGAAGAAAAATCCCAGGAAATAAATTTGCATACCCCCCTTAGCAAGCTGCGTTATTTCCCCATGCTTCTCACTATTGAAGCTTTGAATGATTTGATCTCCATAAATAAGCATACCCAGGTATATCATCAAGGCAATTGCCATACTGGAAATAAAGGCATAGTTTAGTACCTTTCTTAGGCTTTCCTTATGATTTGAGCCGTAGTATTTACTGATCAGGGGCTGTATCCCCTGTGCCAGCCCGGTAAATACAGACATAACCACCAGGGCTAAATTCGCAATAATTCCATAAGCGGCAATTCCCAGGTTACCCTCAAGACCTAGTATTACTAAATTAAAGGTAATCAGGACCACTGCAGAGGATATCTCAATAATAAAAGCTGATAAGCCGAACTGAAAAAGATCGGGCAGGATGGGGATCGCTTTATGACCCTTATAAAAATTGAGCTGATGCTTCCTCCCGGTAAAATGTGTCAGCAATATACCGAGACTGATGATTGGTGCCAGGCCGGTAGCAAAGGCTGCTCCGAACATACCCATTTTTAGCGGAAACATAAATACATAATCCAGGATGATATTGGCAAAGCTCCCTGTTAGCATTGCTACCATGGATAGCCTTGGATTATGATCGTTACGGACAAAGGCCAGCAGAATATTATTTAGGATGAAGAAGGGAGCAAAGGATAGAATTGTAGTGAGGTAAGTTCTCGTCAGAGGTAAGGTCGTCTGATCCGCACCCAGAACCTGTGCAATCGAGGATGAGCCGAATAAACCAATGATCATAAATACCAGTCCTGCCACAAGCCCTGTTTTGACGGCAGCTGAGAACACGGCATTGGCCTTCTTGTCATCCCCCTGTGCCATTAATATACTATATCTGGATGCTCCTCCAATCCCAATCATTAAGCCAAAACCATGTATCACACTATACAGTGATATGGATAAGTTGAGGGCTGCTAAGCCCGTGGCACCTAACGCCTTTGAAACAAAAAAGGTATCTGCCAGGATATAGCAGGATATACCGATCATACCCAATATATTTAAACTGACATACTTCATAAAATTTTTTAAAATCGATTTTTCCATCTACGGTCTCCTTATCATTCCTTTGGTTTTGCCTGGCACACAAAAAAATGTCCCAAAGCATTCCTTCTAAGACCTAACGGAATACCTCAGAACACCTGAATCACTTTACCCGGTGGCAAAGCAATGGTTGTTTCTTTATGAAAGTACGTACGATTATAATATAGGCTTCATAGAAAGTCAAGTCGAAGGATGGGAAATTTGGACATCTAAAATCGGATATTCTATCAGGCATTCCGAAACATAGGGAAGGGTGTTTCGGAATGTAAGGAAGGTTCTAAAGGGATCGGCTGGAAAAGCAAGGGACTATTCTTGTTGTATTTTGTCATAAGTTCTGCTTATGGAAGTCATAATGAGTATTCGTTTTACTATTTTGATTGTATCTGTTATACTATGACTGGCATGTTCTACTGATATGAACAAAGGTGTCATAGGGGATGAAGCCCTGACTGGAGCTGCCAACATATGATTTAAGGAGTGTATATGATGGAAAGAATGATCGGTACCATAGCAAGGGGAGTTCGTGCTCCTATCATACGCCAGGGAGATAACATTGTTGATATCGTTGTGAATAGCGTGCTTGATGCCGCCAAGGCGGAGCATATTGAGCTACAGGATAAGGATGTTGTCGCAGTAACAGAGGCAGTTGTAGCCAGAGCCCAGGGAAATTATGCAACTGTTGACCAGATTGCAGCTGATATCAGCGGGAAATTCGGATCGGGTACTCTCGGTGTCATATTTCCAATCCTAAGCAGAAACCGCTTTTCAATCTGCCTTAAGGGTATTGCAAGGGGTGTGAAGAAGATTGTCCTAATGCTCAGTTATCCCTCCGATGAGGTTGGTAACCATCTGGTTGATTTGGATCTGCTGGATGAGAAGGGCGTAAATCCCTGGACCGATGTCTTGACAGAAAGCATGTACCGCACTCTGTTCGGTTACAGAAAGCATACCTTTACGGGTGTGGACTATATAGAGTATTATAAGGAACTGATTACAAACGAAGGCTGTGAGGTAGATATCATACTGGCAAATGATTGCCGTGCTATCCTAAAATATACTAAGAATGTTCTCTGCTGTGATATTCATACAAGGGAACGTACCAAGCGCCTCCTGAACTCTGCGGGTGCCGAGAAGGTTCTGGGTCTGGATGAGATCCTGAATTCCCCCGTAGATGGTAGCGGCTATAATGAGAGCTTCGGCTTACTCGGCAGTAATAAGGCTACTGAGCATTCAGTTAAATTATTCCCCCGGGATTGCCAGCCTGTGGTAGAGCAGATTCAAAGGCTGTTAAAGGAAAAGACCGGTAAGCATATGGAAGCCATGATCTATGGGGATGGCGCCTTTAAGGATCCGGTCGGAAAGATCTGGGAGCTGGCTGATCCGGTTGTTGCTCCGGCTTATACGGAGGGTCTGAATGGTCAGCCCAATGAAGTAAAGCTGAAATATCTGGCAGACAATAACTTCTCAGACCTTGAGGGTGAAGAATTAAAGAAGGCCATCTCAGATTATATCCGTAATAAAGATAGTGATCTGATGGGGAGTATGCTATCCCAGGGAACAACACCTCGTCGTCTTACCGATTTAATCGGCTCCTTATGTGATTTAACCTCGGGCAGCGGTGACAAGGGTACTCCGATTGTCTTAGTACAGGGTTATTTTGATAATTATACGAAGTAGTTTAAGGAACAATAATAAAATAATACTGACGTCTTAAAATTGATACTGAAAGAATTCATTATCGATACTGATAGATTAAACGAACTAATCAATCCCGATAGTAAAGAAAGTGAAAAGCTGCCTCCATGGATCTAAACATCCCGGAGGCAGTTTTTTTAAGAAATATCAATTTCCCATATTCTGAAGCGTGTGAAACAGCTCATCTATTTTTTCCAAATTATTCATCAAACGATTGTCCCCGGAGGGAAAGAGCGTTTCCTTCGGAGCCTGCTCCCTACATGCTCCCTTATCGTCCATATAGGAGGCTGCCAGGCAGCTACATTCTAAAATCAGTCGATCCAAGCCGGCTGCGACCACCTCCAGCTCCGATAAAGCCCCCTGATTCTTCTGATCCTTCAGATCATAGATCGAATCATAGATCAAATGAGCGATATTCCTAAGCCCTGCCAACACCATAGGGTAATTCTGAATTTTTTCGGACCGATGAGAATATAATCCTCCGGTTACCTTCATTTCCTTCTCCTTATCCACGACCAGGGAGGATAGCCAGTCGATCCTGTGAAAGGTGTCCGACAGCATCCCTTTCAACTGATGGATGGAGTCCTCAGAGTTCTCCGTGATACCTGTTTTTAACAGCTTCAAATGTTCCTTCAGCATCATGCAAATATGAGCTAATCTCTTTCTCTCCATCTGCTTATAGAAAAACAGGGAAAATAGGAAATTGTAAAGCACCGAAATCAGGATGCCGGTGATCAGAGCAAGCATTCTCAGCTGAAAGGTCAGGAGGACACTTGGCTCTCCACCGACCGTATACTGAATATAATTTGTCATATAAATCGAGGTAAAGATTGCAACCGGAGAAACCTCCCTCCAGTTGATCTTAAGGCAGAGGTATAGGGTGGCCGATACCGATAGGGCAACCGTCCACAGATTAATTCCAAAGGCAGCGACAAATAGCGCTGTCAGCAGGGCACCAAGAACTGTAGCAGTGATTTGCCTGAATCCACTGCGTATTCCGGTTACCGTAACAGGCTCCAAGGTCATCATAAGACCAAAAAGTACAGAAATCAGATCCTTATGAACCAGGGGAAGCCTTTGAGCAACCACATAGGCGGTAAGGACCGCTACAAACGCCTTCATAATATAGAGCTCTGAATCAAAGAGATTTGCTTCTCTCTTTAATAAGATCAGTCTTGTTATTTTCTTCATGTAAAATTCCTTCTTCCCTTCAGTCATACAATACTCCTATACCCACAAAGGTCATCTCCTACTGAGGGAAATAAGAGCAATCGAAGGTCTCCCTATGAAGCTTATCATAGGGCAAAGAGCCCTCCTCATACGGACTCCTCTGCTCATCAGGAACTCCAAGGGCAATCATGCACTCCACATGCATATGCTCCGGAATCTCAAGGGCTTGCTTTATGAAATCCTCCGCCGGTTCCATCTCCTTCCTGCTTCGTTCTCTTACTTGAATCCAGCAGGATCCTAGTCCTAAGGAATGGGCGGTCAGCTGCATCAGGATGGCTGCGATGGAGCAATCCTCAACCCATACATCACATACCTCCGGATCGGCTACAATTACAATCGCCAAAGCCGCTCCAGCCACAAAGGCACTGCTTCCTTCTCTACAAGTGGAGAGTAACGCCAGGAGCTCACGATCCGTGACAGCAATAAACTCCCAAGGTCTTCTGCCTCTGGAGGATGGTGCCATTAGTGCTGCTTTTAATATGGCATCTATTTTCTCCTTTTCAATCGGGTCATCCTTGAAGCTCCGAATGCTTCTTCTTGTTTTAATTAAATCCAGAAATTCCTGCATTCTATCACCCTTTCCTAGTCTCTTGATCTTCTTCCCTGACCATGGTTCCCTATTCAGGGCGGTTAGATTCCGGTGCATCGGGATCACTGGCAAGGGTGTATTTAACCGTAGCTCCTGC
>JAEYRK010000078.1 GCA_023435645.1 Bacillota bacterium | reverse complement strand
CGTGATAATACCTCTCGAAATAAAATGCTATCCTCTACGATTAAAACCCTTAGCTTTCTTTTGAATTCCATATCTTAATCCTATCTCCCTATATCCAGTGAGCATAACTAATAAAATAGCTACGACTTATACAGCATGATTTTCTCCGATAAAGAAAGGTGCACGCCTTTCGGTTAGCACCTTTTTAAAGCTATATTAATACTTACCAAATTCTACATCACTTAATGAAATCTTTGAGATTGAGGTTTCCGCTTCCTCATAGCTATCCGATGGTTGTCCCATCCCGTTACTTCCCATTGCAGACATGTTTTCCAGCATTTTTAATACCTGAGGATTTATCTTCTGATATTTATTACTTCCATTTGCATTTTTGTTCAGCTTGAACTGATTCACTGTCTCCTTTAAAAGGATAGCCTGGCTGGATAGCTCCTCACTTGCAGCAGCGATTTCTTCTGCAGTGGTTGAGTTAGACTGTACCACCTGTGACACTTGCATGATTCCCTGATTTATTTGCTTGATGCCAATCGCCTGTTCATTGGATGCACTGGCTATACCGCTTACAAGGGTAGCTACTTGCTCAATTCCATTTACAATCTTATCAAGGGCCTGTGCTGTATCCTTCGCGATTTTCGTACCGCCCTCAGACTTCTTAATGGAGCCTTCAATCATTTCAGTAGTCTCTTTCGCTGCTTTGGCAGAACGGGCAGCCAGATTTCTTACCTCCTCTGCTACTACTGCAAACCCCTTTCCGTGCTGCCCGGCTCTGGCTGCTTCAACAGCTGCATTAAGAGCAAGGATATTGGTTTGAAATGCAATGTCATCAATTACCTTAATTACCTTTGAAATATTCGTAGAGGATTCATTGATTTCATCCATTGCCTTAAGCATTTCCTTCATTTGAGAATTGCCCTGCTTCGCATTGGATTTTGCCTCTTCCGCCAGTTCATTGGCTTGATTCGCATTATTTGCATTCAACTCCGTCTGTGAAGATATTTCTTCAATCGAAGCGGTAAGCTCTTGTATTGCACTGGACTGCTCCGTAGCTCCTTCGGAAAGATGTATACTTGCGTCAGATACCTGCTTCGAACCAACGGCAACCTGATCTGAGGAAGCAAAAATACTGGATAACACCTCAAAATTCTTCTTCACAATTTCAGATAGCTTCTTACCCAGCAAGTCATTTGAAGAGCTAATTGGTACTTCTACTGTTAGATCCCCCTCTGCTATCTTTTCCGCTGATAAGGCCTGATTACGAATGTTATGTATCATTTTTTGAAAGGATATTGCCAGGCTTCCAACCTCATCCCTGCTGCTTGCTTCAATGTTAACATTGACATCACCCAGAGCGATGGTGTCCGCTGCCATAACCATCTGCCTGATTGGTTTACTGATTACACGGGCGATATAAAGACCGAGGGTAATAGATAGAATGACTCCAAATATGATTACAATAATCATTATAAGCGATGATCGTTGTGCCAAATGATTATTGTTTTGCGCCGTTTGATCCGCATCAGCAGCACTATTCTTCATCAAGGTGATGAATTCACCTCTCATTTTGGAGCCTATTTCATTGCTTTCGATTAGGATAATCTGATCTGCTTTCGCATCCTGTCCAGCCTGCGCATAGCTAATTGCCTCCTGCATATAGCCTTTGTATTTCTCCCATTCAGTTCTCAATTCCTCATAAAAGGAAAGTTGTTCCTCTGTTTCAATCGTGCTTTTATATTTTAGAAGTAATCCGTCTATCGTAGTGCATATTTCTTCAATGGCAGCGATGCATTCTTCCTCCTCATCGCCTCCTTGCATTATGGTTAATTTCACTCCATGATATCGTAAGCGTTCAAAATTGGAAGCCGCATCACCTGAATAAGCAATCCCTAATGTATTTTTATTAAAAAGATCACTTGATTTTTCATTCATGACACTAATATTTCTGATCCCAAGAATACCTACCACTGCTGCAATGATTGCTACTACAAAAAATCCCAATATTAATTTTGTTGCTATCCTTAAGTTCTTAAACCAATTCATCCTTATTTCCTCCACTCAAATGTGTAGTTTATATTGCTTCGCCTAAGTCATCCATTTCATTTTCAGTTAATAGTTTTTCACAATCCAGAAGTAATTTCACTTCATTACCGATTTTACCGATTTTTTGAATGTACCTATTATGAAGGCCTCTATTCATTTGTGGTGGTTCTACCATATCCTCTTCCGAAATAGTGATCACCTCTGCAACGCTATCCACAATAAGTCCTAAGGATACATTCCTGATGTCAACCACAATGACACAGGTCCTATCATTGTATTCCTTCGCTTCTTTTTTAAATCGAAGCCTTACATCAAGTACCGGTATTATTTTCCCTCGCAAATTAATAATCCCTCTAACATATTCCGGAAGCTCCGGTATCTCAGTAATTGATTGAATCCCTATAATTTCAATTACATATCGAATATCAATACCATAGCTTTCCTTGCCTAAAGAGAAGGTTAAAAATCGATTTTTTTGCGTATCTTCTTCTATTTCTGTTAGGTTTTCAACTAGCTCCTCCATACCTTTCTCCACCTTTCCTTTCTATTTGATAAACATGTATATCAGTAACCTTGTACTTTATAAACTTATCAAACCGGCAACATCAATAATCAGACTGATGCTTCCATCTCCCAATAAGGTACATCCAGAAATACCTCTGATTGCTTTGAAATTCTGAATATATTCAGGTAATGTCTTGACAACTACCTGCTGCTGTCCGATCAGTTCATCTGTAAATATGCATATGGTATGATCTGCTTGCTCGACCATTATCACAATACCTTCTGTTAAATTAGTTACCTTTGTTTTTATATGAAATCTTTTATGAAGCCTGACGATTGGATAGCAATTCCCTCTCACCATAATCAATTCATTGTTGTCTGTATCATAAAAAACATCACGCTCCTTCGGTCGAAAGGATTGCTTAATCGATATCGTGGGTATGGTAAAGCAGGAATTTCCCACCTTTATATTCATGCCATCAATAATGGCTAAGGTCAGCGGTATCTTGAGCGTAATTTGTGTTCCTTTATCCGGTATACTGTCTATGTGTAATGATCCACCTACTGCTTCAATATTCCTGCTAACTACATCCATTCCCACCCCACGACCAGAAACCTCAGTAATTTTTTCCTTCGTAGAAAAACCCGGCAGTAAGATCAGGTTATATATTTCACGATCCGTCATATCCTCTTCACTTTTTATGAGAAGCTGGTTTTCTTTCGCCTTTTTTATTATTTCTGCTCGATCCAGTCCTCTCCCATCATCCTTAACAAGAATGAGTACATCACTTCCGGAGCTTTTTGCTTCCAAGGTAATCAATCCTGTAATTTGTTTTCCCTTTTCTAATCTATCATTTGAGGCCTCAATTCCATGATCGATGGCATTTCGAACCAGATGCATCAGGGGATCTGAAATATGCTCGATGATATTCTTATCCACCTCTGTGTAATCACCAATGATTTCAAGCCTCACATCCTTCTCTAGCTTCCTACACATATCCCGTACAATACGATGCATTTTATTAAAAGTAGCAGACAGAGGAACCATCCGGATTGACATTACCATGTCCTGTATTTCTGTTGTTATTTTATTCAGCTGTCTTGCAGCCTTATGAAAATCATCCAGTTCCAAGCCTTGAAGCTCAGGATTTTGTATTACCATGGCTTCTGATATCACCATTTCTCCCACAAGATCCATCAGCTTGTCTAGTTTTGCAACACTGACACTAATGATGCTTTGCATTGTTGATGGATATTTCATCCCTTGGTCACTGGTGACCTTATCCGTTGTTGAGGGCTTCATAACCTCGGGTAGCCTATCAAATGTCTCTATCGCATTTGCTCGTCTCTGTTCACACAAGGACTCAATTTCTTCAGTATTTTCCAATTGCTCTAATTCAAGCTCTCTCAGAAAGATTGTCTGCATTAGAAAATCCTTCATCCGATCGTAGGTATAATCTGATTCAAAATAAATGCAAAAGCCTTCACGTCGTATTATTTCAATGGTGTCATCATTATCAATAATATCCTCAGGCACGTAATAAATATGATTCGTTAAGTTTTTTAGGTTCCGAATGACGGTGAAGGCACGAATATTTTCCATTTCGCATCCTTCTTCAAAATAGAGGACTGCTTTAAACAGATTGTCTTGCTTTCGATCCGAATTCTGTTCCTGATGCAAGACATCTTGCTGGTTTGACTCAATCTGTTCCTTTACTATCTTTGGATTTTCCAGTTCGCCCGCTTCTATGAATGTCGTTAAAAACTGTTTCATTATATGTATTAGGGCAGAGGAATCCCCATCTGCATTCAACCTATTTCTTATTTTATCTACCTCGCACTTGATAAAATCAACTCCATGAAGAACCAGATCTGATAATTCGCGGAAATTCATATTTTCAGGCTGCTCTTCCCGAAGATAGTAAAAGATATCCTCCATTGTGTGTGCAAGAGTTGATATATGATGAAATGACATCATGGCTGCGGATCCCTTTATGGTATGCATGATTCGAAATATTTCATGGATAGCATCTTGGGTAAAGTAACCATATTCCTGCTCATTACTTAATATTGACTGTTCAAGCTGTTCGATCAGTTGAGTTGTTTCAAATAAAAACATATCAAGCAATGGTTCATTGAAATACTGCTCTGACATATACATTGCCTCCGGATATCATAATTTCTTCTATAAGTGCTAATATCTTATAAAGGTGTCGAATGCTACAATCTTCACCTCCAGTAATTAATTACCATAATTTACACTGATACTATTATACCCCCTACGCTTTCTCAAAACTAATAGATAAACATATATAATCCATAGAAAACATCTATGAATTGAATCGATTTTTGACTATATTGAAAAAAAGGGTTCCAGCAATCGGTATTGTAACCGAAAGTCTGAAACCCTTAT
>JAEYRK010000035.1 GCA_023435645.1 Bacillota bacterium | reverse complement strand
CCTTTAGGGCTAGCCCGAGAATGAAGTGCAGCTGGCAGAACCTTCAGTGCGCCTTCCGGGCGCAAGCAGGTATCACCCCCTTATAGGGGGATAAACAAACCACCGGCTAAGCCGGTGGTCATGATTTTGCTTATCTGATGTATGTTAGTGGATGGGTTTCTTCTGCTGTTCATTCACAGAACGGATCGCTTGCTTAAGTCAGCTTAGCGCACGATCCACATACGCTATGAACCATAGTAAGAAAAAAATTTACAAAATAAAGCATTTTATGGTATGATGAGCTTGCTACCAAGGATACCTGATCACTTGAATTTACTTTCTGAAGTGACCTGAGGACGGATACAGAGTGTGAGAATCATGTTGGATTTCATATAGTTTTCGGGGGGGATTATGTATAAGGTTTTCTTAGTTGAGGATGAAATTGTCATACGGGAGGGTATCAAAAGTAAGATCCCCTGGGAAGAAGAAGGCTTTCTCATTGTCGGAGATGAAAGTGATGGTGAGCTGGCTTATCCGATGATTATCAGGGAGCAGCCGGATATTCTGATTACCGATATAAAAATGCCGTTCATGGATGGCCTTGAGTTGAGTAAGCTATTAAAAAAAGATATGCCGATGCTTAAAATAATTATCATCAGCGGTTACAGTGATTTCGGATATGCACAGCAGGCGATAGATATCGGTGTCAATGAGTATCTGTTAAAACCGGTAACTCCCGGCAAGCTGGTGACTGCTGTTCAGAATGCGGCCGCTGCAATCGAAAAGGAGCGGAAGGAGAAGCAGATCCTGGAGCAATATCAGCTTCTGTTGTATCAAAATCAGGGTGAAAAGAGAAAGGATTTCTTTCATTCCCTGGTCAGCGGGAAAATGTCTCTTACTCAAATCCTTGCACAGGAAGAGGAGCTTGGAATCAATATGGTTGCAAGCGTTTTTTGCGTGATGCTGTTTCAGTTTAAGGTACAGGAGGATATGTACGAATATTCCAATGAGATTGTAGTCTGCGAAGCAAGCATGCTCCAGGCCCTTAAGAGCTTCCCGGATATCAAGGCATTTGAACGGGGGATGGAGGGCTGGGCTTTCATTCTTCTGGGGGATAATGAATTGCAGGTCAGTGCACTAACCCAGGAGCTGTGTAATTTATTGGTACATATCTGTGAAAATAGAGTGCATTATTTTGGCGGAATTGGCCGGTGCGTTCATCGGGTCAGGGACCTGCAGCAATCCTATCTCGATGCGAACAAGGCCTTTTCCCTTCGTTATTTTGAAAGCCGGGACCAGTTCCTATCCTACCATGATGTGCAAGATATCAAGGCACAGATGGGAAATGGAGTGAATGTCAGCGAGTTAAATCTGGAGAAGCTTGACAGGAAGCTTCTGGAGGACTTCCTGAAGCGAGGTACCCTGCAGGATGTGGATGAATTTGTAGACCGGTATTTTGATGGCTTTGGCTCCAATGCCATAAGCTCAACCCTGTTCCGCCATTATATCATCATGGACGGTTATTCTGCCATCATGAAATTCTTAAAATCCCTGAAGTACTCCAAGGAAAAGATGGACAATAGTCTTAAGAATATGAATAATGCCATGGAACAGCTGTCCAGTCTGGAGGACTGTCGTGCCTTTTATAAGTCCATCCTGAAGGAAGCGATCGAGCAGCGTAATAAGAACAGCCAAAAAAGATATGCCGGTCTGATTGAGCAGGCCAAGGAGTATATGCATTTGAACTTTGCAATGAATGATATTACGCTGGATAAGGTTGCGGCTACGGTGAATGTCAGCCCCAATTATTTCAGCGCATTGTTCAATCAGGAAACGGGGAGGACCTTTATTGAATATCTGACAGATCTACGTATGGAGAAGGCGAAGGAATACTTAAGATGTTCGGGCAAAAAGATAACGGAGATCGGGTATATGGTCGGATATTTGGACTCCCATTATTTCAGCTACCTATTCAAAAAGACACAGAGCTGTACCCCGTCGGAATACAGGCTACAGGGTAAGGGTGACGAATGAATCTCAATACGAATGAAAAAGCAATCAAATATCCCCTACGGCTGAAGCTCTTCATGGTGGCTGTAGTAATTATCATACCCATGATTATTCTCTCCGTTTACCAGATTGCGGCGCTGCATAATTATAGTACGGCCTATGATGCGATTGTACGAAGGATTACCTCGGCCAATAATTATAACCTCAATTTCAAAGAGGAAATGGATGAAAGCATGTATAAGCTTGTTGTGGAAGCAGAAACCTTTGAATCCATTGATGATAATAACGATTTAAAAAATCCCTATCAGCTGATCAATGCAGCAAGGAATAATTTTACTGATCTGCAAGAGATCACCTCAAGTAGAGAAAGTCTGGACTGGATAAAGCGTATCCTGCTTAATCTGGATACTCTGGAGGACAGAATCAATGAAATAAGGGATAATCTGAAGCAGACAGGCCATTATGAGGAAAATATTGAAATGCTGGAATCTAATATCTATATACTGACGGAGCTGTTTCAGGAGGAAATTCAGTATTATATATATTATGAAACCCAGAATTTTGAAGCGATACGACAAAGCCTGAATGAGCAGGTGGCAAAGGTTATCATGACAATGATTGTGGCCTTATCCTCCATCATTATTGCTTCTGTTCTGGTTAATTTCCTGGTAACGGACAGTATTACGAAGCCAATCAGAATGCTCTGCGATAAAACGGCGATGGTAGCGAAGGGAGATTTTACAACGAGGACAGCCTGCGAAAATCATGATGAGCTGTCAGTCCTTTCCGACAGCTTTAATGACATGGCAAGCAAGCTGGAGCAGCAGGTGCAAAGCATTCGACTGGAGCAGGAAAACCTAAGACATATGGAATCTAAGCTTTTACAAACACAAATCAATCCTCACTTCCTATACAATACCCTGGACACCATTGTCTGGCTGATTGAAGGTGAAAAAAATAAGGAAGCAATCGATGTCGTGGTATCCCTATCAGAATTTTTCAGGATAGTGGTTAGTAAGGGAAGGGATTTTATTTCCATTCGGGAAGAGGAGATTCATATTAAAAGCTATCTGCAGATACAGCAGTCACGGTATCAGGATATTCTGGATTATGAGCTTCATATTCCGGAGGAGCTCTATGGTTATCAGATATTGAAGCTGACACTGCAGCCCTTGATTGAGAATTCACTATACCATGGAATTAAAATGCGAAGAGCGAGAGGAACGATCAAGGTAATCGGTGAGCTAAGGGACGAGGAGATTTGCTTCCATGTGATTGATAACGGTATCGGAATGGAGGAAGAGGAGCTGGATGCCCTGAGAAAAGAGGTTGAACTGCCGGTCAGCAAGCGGAGTACCGGGTTCGGGCTTGCCAATGTCAATAAGCGGATCAAACTAAACTATGGTAATCGGTATGGACTGGATATCCGCAGTCGTAAGGGAGTGGGCACAGAGATTGTGATACAGATTCCTGCCAGACCGGCGGAGAACGAGCGAATTGAGGTAGGCTATGAATAAGAGGATAAGAATCATTTTATGGATGATTTTCGTTGGTCTGATCGGATTTGCCAGCTGCAGTCTCAGACCATTGAAAAACCTACAGAATTTGAAAACCGAACATACGGAGGAAAGCAACTCGGATCTGATCATCGTTGGCTTCTCTCAGCTCGGATCGGAATCGGATTGGCGTACCGCAAATACAAAATCCATCCAGAATGCTCTGACCAAGGGGAATGGCTTCTCTTTGATTTTTTCCAATGGACGGCAGAGCCAGGAAAATCAAATCAAGGATATAAGAAGCTTTATCTTTCAGGAGGTGGATTATATTGTCGTTGCTCCGGTAACTGAAACCGGCTGGGATACGGTACTTACAGAAGCAAAGGAAGCGGGTATTCCGGTCATCATAGTGGATCGTATGATTGATACGGAGGATGAAAGTCTGTATGTTGCCTCCGTAGGCACAGACAAATACGAGGAGGGTATGAAGGCCGGACTTTGGTTGGAACAATATCTGGCAGAGCAGGATACGCAGGAGACTGCCTCACAGGATCAGGAAGGCATGTCAAGCACACCGGAACCGGTCAATATCGTTGTTCTTGAGGGGACCTTAAATTCAACAGCTCAGCTGGGTCGTTCCAAGGGCTTTGAGGCGATTGCCGAGCGAAACGAGAACTGGACCATTCTGGCCCATGAGGACGGTGATTTTACCAAAGCGAAGGGCAAGGAGGTTATGGCAAAATTTATAAGGGAATATGAGGATATTGATGTTTTGCTTTCACAGAATGATGATATGACCTTTGGAGCGATAGAGGCCATACAGGAGGCCGGATTAACCTGCGGGGTAGACGGTCAGATCAAAATCATATCCTTTGATGCGGTATCCGAGGCCTTTGATAAAATGGAGGAGGGCTTAATTAATGTGGATATAGAGTGTAATCCTCTGCAGGGCCCGTTGATTGCAGAGATTTTAGAACGGTTGGAAAGAGGAGAAGAGGTCGAGAAGGTATCCTATGTGGAGGAGAAGGTTTTTGAGGCACAAAATGCAGAAAAGGAACGAATAGGGAGGAGTTACTAGCTTCCTTCCGGTATGGGATCCTACTGATAATAAAAAAACAAACAAATATCATAGAAATCTTAACCAAAATGAAAGCAGAGAAAAACACAGTAAAAATAACTACAAAGATTGGAATAATCTCCGTATTGAAAAGCATATAAGTAAACTATACTTGTACCTGTAAAATACTCAAAGCTATGAGTAAATCATGTCAGGAGGAGATATCTATGAAGAAATTGTGTTCAATCGTTTTAGTAGTTATACTTGCATTCTCGCTAACAGCCTGCGGCACAAAGGAAAGTGCAACATCAAAAGATGCAGGTGGTAAGGTTACTGTTGGTATTGTTCAGACGAATGCCAATGAATCTGACTGGCGTACGGCAAACACAAAATCCTTTAATGAAGCGTTTGAGAA
The DNA here is from genome assembly GCA_023435645.1 of Bacillota bacterium. Taxonomy (GTDB): domain Bacteria; phylum Bacillota; class Clostridia; order Lachnospirales; family Lachnospiraceae; genus Mobilitalea. The sequence continues at coordinate 10,882 of JAEYRK010000035.1, read as the reverse complement.
AGCCGGTTTTGTGACAAAAATGGTTTTTGGCGAGGGAGACCATGCAAAGCAGATCTCCCAGGCACAGCAGCTCATCCAGGAAGAGGTTGATTATCTGGTTGTATTAGGACTTCAGTCAGCAGGCTGGGAGGATGTGGCAAAGGCAGCGAAGGAAGCCGGAATCCCCTTTATTATGGCAGATCGTAAGTTGGATTTATCTGAGGATCTGTACACCGCGATGGTATGCTCTGATTTCGAGGCAGAAGGCAATAAGGCTGTGGATTGGCTGAAGAAGCAGACCCTTGATTCCTACAAGATTGTTGTACTTGGCGGTGACACAGGTTCCTCCGCACAGCTCGGTCGCTCCAAGGCAATTGAAGACGGCGCTAAGGCAAACGGTTGGGATATTGTATTCAACCAGAATATGAAGGGTTGGGATGAAACGCTTGCAAAGCAGGCCGTAGCCGATCTGATCGCTTCCGGTACAGAGTTCAACGTGGTATATGCTGAGAACGACAATATGGCTCGTGGCGCTTGTGATGCGATGGATGCTGCAGGTATTACATATGGCAAGGACGGCAAGGTTAAGGTAATCGCCTTTGATGCAAATAAATGGGCGCTTGAGAAGGTTCTCGCAGGTCAATTTAATCTTGATGTAGAGTGTAATCCGCTTCATGGACCGCGTATCGTAACACTGATCAATAAGCTTGAGGCTGGTGAGAAGGTGGATAAGAATGCCTATGTTGATGAGGAAATGTTTGACTGTGACACCATCACGAAAGAAATCGTTAATGCCCGTAGCTATTAATATTAAAAGCTGTTGTAAACCAGGCAATTTGTAATAAGTAAACAAGTGATTGATCGAAAGGCGCGGCGCCGAGTATGTGGATATTGTTCGCAGATCTTAGCACCGCGCATTTTAATAGTAAGGCGTTCCCAAAGGGCCTGAGCTCGTGGTATGGAAAACAAAGGTGAAGGCATGGGTCAGGAGAGCGAGATTGAACGGAGGTTGGGTTGATAGCTATGGAGAACACTGTACTTAACATGCGAAATATCTATAAAAGTTTTCCCGGTGTACGGGCCTTGCACAATGTGAATTTTACCCTATGTGAGGGTGAAATCCATGCTTTGATGGGTGAAAATGGAGCCGGAAAGTCCACCTTAATTAAGGTGTTAACCGGAGTCTACCCTAAGGATGCAGGAGAAATCAGTATCAAAGGAATGGGAAAGTCCGTACATATCAAATCGCCTCAGGAAGCCCAAAGACTTGGAATAAGCACTGTGTATCAGGAAATCACCCTGTGCCCGAACCTTACAGTTGCTGAAAATCTGTTTATCGGCAGAAGCAAGGAGCGATTGGTTGATTGGAAGAAAAATAACGAAAGGGCAGAAAGCATATTAAAGAGTCTCGGGATCCCGGCAAAGCCAAGCAAGCAATTGTCAAACTGCTCCCTAGCAGTTCAGCAGATGGTTGCGATTGCCCGGGCCGTTGACATGGATTGTAAGGTGCTGATCCTTGACGAGCCCACCTCATCCCTAGATGAGCAGGAGGTTAACAAGCTGTTTGCACTGATGCGCCAGTTGAAGGGCAGAGGAGTAGGTATTATATTCGTTACCCATTTCCTGGATCAGGTATACGAGATATGCGATAAGATTACAGTGCTGCGTGGAGGCGAGCTGGTTGGGGAATATCCAGTTAAGGATTTGCCCCGGATAGAGCTGGTTGCCAAGATGATGGGCAAGGAGCTGGGGGATTTGGCAGACCTACAATCCAGGGCCCATTCCGGTATTATAGATAAGAAAGAAGCAATTATAGAAGCAGAGGAGCTATCCAGTAGCTCAGGAATAAAGCCCTTTGATTTTCAAGCCTATAGGGGAGAGGTAACAGGCTTTGCCGGACTGCTCGGCTCCGGTCGCAGCGAATGTGTACGGGCAATCTTCGGGGCTGACAGGGTCCTGAGGGGCAATCTGAGAATCAAAGGTGAGAAGGTTAATATAAGCTCACCAATCAAAGCGATGAAGAAAGGTATTGGATATCTTTCTGAGGATCGGAAACGGGACGGAATCATCGGTGATCTGTCGGTCCGCGAGAACATAATACTAGCATTGCAGGTGATGAAAGGCTTCTTTAGACCATTCACAAAGGCTCAGGCCCAGGAATTTGCAGAAGAATACATCCGTCTGCTGGGTATCAAAACAGCTTCGGCGGATACTCCCATCAGCTCATTATCGGGGGGGAATCAGCAAAAGGTCATTCTGGCCCGATGGCTGCTTACGCATCCGGATTACCTCATTCTAGACGAGCCGACCCGTGGAATTGATATCGGCACAAAGGTGGAGATTCAAAAGCTGGTGCTGAAGCTAGCCTCTGAGGGGATGAGCATTACCTTCATATCCTCTGAGATTGAGGAGATGCTGCGTACCTGTTCCAGATTGATTGTTATGCGTGACCTGTATGTAGTCGGAGAGCTGAAGGGTGATGACATGACACAGGATAAAATCATGTATACCATAGCGGGGGGAGTAAGCCAAAATGACCAGAAACAATAACAAAGCTGCTAGGAAGCAACAGGTATCGGTAGTTAAGGCCTTAACCAAGCACAGATTATTTATCCCTGTTATCTTTCTTGCATTTCTACTGCTCATCAACATTTTCATCAATCCGGGATTCTTAAAAATCAGCCTGGGGAGGGACAGCAACGGTAATCCGGTTTTGATTGGAAACCTAATTAATATTTTGAGCAATGCGACTGAGCTTGTAATTCTTGCCATTGGGATGACTCTTGTTACAGCCTCCTCCAGAGGGCAGGACATCAGCGTCGGAGCAACCATCGCGATTGTCGGCGGAGTGATTATGAGAGTTCTCTGTGGGAATGAAACCCAGCCCACAGCATTGCATGCGCCGATTATCCTTGCGCTGTTACTTGGCTGCCTGGCAGGAATGGCCTGCGGAGCCTTTAACGGTATATTAGTCTCTAAATTTAATATTCAGCCCATGGTAGCGACACTCATCCTCTTTACGGCTGGCCGGTCAATCGGCTCCATGGCTATGGGTGGGCTAAAGCCAAAGGCAGTATCATCCTTTGGGTATTACGGCAATTTTATACCGGGATTTCCGGTTCCGACCCCAATCCTCATCACGATTGCGGTTGTAACGGTAACTCTGCTGATATTGAAAAAAACCAACCTGGGTCTATACACCCGGGCAGTTGGTATCAATGATAAGGCCTCGAGTCTGAATGGCCTCAATCCCGCATTGATCAAGTTTCTGACCTTTATCATTCTGGGTCTTTGTGTCGGTATCGCGGGGTTCGTTCAGTCAAGCAGGGTGCAGACTGTAAATCCCTATACCATTGTGCCCAGCATTGAGATGGATGTGATTTTGGCAGTAGCTCTCGGCGGCAATTCCTTAGGTGGCGGTAAATTTAATATGACCGGTTCCATCATCGGAGCATATACCATCCAGACACTGACCTCTATGCTGACCACATTAAACGTCAATACAAATGCTGTTCCGGTATTCAAGGCTGTGATCATTATTATACTTGTTATCATACAGACACCGATCGTCAAGGGCTTCTTCAGTAAGAAAGTCACTATTACCGGTTTGGTGGCAGAGGAGAAAAAGGAAGCTGGAAGGCAGGTGCGCTTATGAACAGGCTGAAAGGAAGAGAGTCTCTGACAGATACAGCGTTTCTGCTGACGATTACGATTTCGCTATTTATAGCAATCTATGCACTCTCTATTGTCTTCCTCGGAGACAAGGGCTTCAGCAAGATCCAGATGTTTTTCAACCTTTTCAATGAAAACGCCGCCCTCATCGTTATCGCCTGCGGACTTACAATTGTAATGATTACAGGTAGCATCGACATTTCCGTAGGGGGCTCCACCGCATTGATTTGCACCTCCTGTATCGTTTGTCTGAACAAATATAACTTTAACTTTTTCACCTCATTGATGTTAGCCCTGGCAATCGGTCTGATCTTTGGTGTGGTTCAAGGTTTTCTGATCGCATATCTGGAGATGCAGCCCTTTATTGTAACTCTGGCAGGGATGTTCTTGGGCAGAGGCTTGGTGGCGCTGATCGAGGTGAACCAGATACAGGTTGATAATGTGGGATTTGAGAAGCTGTCGGGGGCACGGCTGCAGATTCCCTTTTTGGGGGATGTCAATCGGAAGGGTGTGTTCATACAATCAAAGCTGGAATACGGAGTGCTGCTTGCACTGATTATCGTATGCCTGATGTATTGGGTGCTAAAAAAGACAAAGCTCGGACGTAGCTTCTACGCTGTGGGTGGGAACTCACAAAGTGCCCTGATGCTTGGTATCAACGTGAAGAGAACTAGATTTTACGCCCATTTGCTCTGTGGTCTCCTGGCGGGGATCGGAGGCTTCCTCTACTTATTCCATACGAGATCCGGTTCGGTACAGCAGGCAACAGGCCTTGAAATGGATGCCATTGCTGCTTCCATCATTGGAGGCACATTGCTTACCGGTGGGGTGGGTAATATCTTTGGTACGCTATTCGGTGTATTAACAAGCGGGATCGTTTTGCTGGTTGTTACCGCAATCGGCAGTCAGGATCCGTGGTGGCCGCAGATTACAAGGGCCGCAATGCTCTGCTTCTTTATCGTACTTCAGAGTGTGATTTGCTCCAGGAAGAAGAGATAAGATGAAACAATAGATCCCATGGAGCAGAGATCGATAGTGATTAATTACAGATTTACGATTGTATGGGCTTGTATGGGATTAGTAATAAAATCTTGATTTTGTAAGTTCAATGGGTTTACAATAGAAGCATATAACACCAAAAGCATATAGATGAGACCAATATAAAATCATGTGCTTTACAGGGCACGCTTGGAAAGCACAGAGGTCTTACAGAAGGAGGTTATCCTATGGAACAGAAGATAAGAGAACTGTCACTGGAACAGATGGAAGAGCTTCTCACGCAATTGGAAGAGCGCTTTGAGAAAAACAGAAGCCGTCATAAGGAAATGGACTGGGCAAAGGTTCGGACAAGGCTGGAAGCGAACAGAGATAAATTATGGTCCCTTTATGAAATGGAGGAAACCGGTGGTGAACCGGATGTTGTCAGCTTTGAGGAGGCCTCAGGTGCATTTATTTTTTATGACTGCTCAGCAGAGAGTCCCAAGGGCCGCAGAAGTATTTGCTACGATCAGGAAGCCCTAAATTCCCGCAAGGAACACAAACCGATAGACAGTGCTGCAGGGATGGCAGCAGCCATGGGGATTGAGCTTTTGTCAGAGGAGGAATACAGGGCGCTTCAGAGGCTTGGAGTGTTTGACACGAAGACCTCCAGCTGGTTGAAAACACCTTCTGAGATCCGAGCACAGGGAGGGGCGATCTTTGGCGACTCCCGCTACGGCCGGGTATTCGTGTATCATAACGGTGCGGAATCCTACTATGGAAGCAGGGGCTTCCGCGGATCACTCAGGGTATAAGGGTATAAGGGGATTTATATCCCACATTGATAAGAAAAGGCGAATGTAGCTTCGCCTTTTCTTTTTTAAGTCGTTTAGAATACCAAAATAATTGAACTTTTTCATTAATTCAGGTTGTATCTCTGTACACCTTTAGTAATTTTATTCTGTGAATGAATATAATAATAAGAATATTATGCGTACCCTACTACGAGGTGTGAAATGAATTTAAATGATCATGCGATGAGTTACTCTTGCCTGGAGCCGCAGGTAGCTAAGAATCTATCCAACAGGACAATTACCGCTCCCATAATGGAAGCAATTACCCCCAGATGGCTGCTTACCTTTCTGCCCTGGGTACCGGTTGAGGCCGGTATCTACAGGATGAACCATGTAAGAAGGAACTATGCTTCGGAAATGGATATGTATGAGAATCCGGAGCAGCTGCCAAGAGTCAGTACGGATAATCTGAAGCACCATGTATTACCGGAGACATTTCCGGATTATGAGGAGGTACCAAAAGACTTTACCCTAAGAGCAACACAGACCTTACTAAAAATGAACACCCGTGTTACTGACATCTTTAATTCTCCCTTGAATCAGAAGGATGAAGAAATGAGACTCGCAATTGAGGCGATGAAGGAAAGGCAGGAATGGGATATCATCAACAATGAGGAGTTTGGTCTGTTGAATTCAGTTTCACCCCGAATGAGGGTGGTACCCAGATACGGTGTTCCCTCCCCGGATGATATGGATGAGCTGCTCTCCAGGGTATGGAAAAAGCCCTCCTTCTTCCTGGCACACCCAAGAGCCATCGCTGCCTTTGGCAGAGAATGCACCCGCAGAGGAGTTCCACCGGCAACCATGAGCATCTTCGGAACACCCTTTATCAGCTGGAGAGGAGTTCCCATCGTCCCCTGCGACAAGCTTCTAATCGACGGCAAAGCATGCAACATGTCAGCTGCGGGTAGAACCAATATCCTGCTGATGAGAGTAGGAGAGAAGGATCAGGGAGTAATCGGCCTGCATCAGCCCGGAGTACCTGACGAAGGATTGCTGCCCAGCATGTCCATGAAGTTTGCCGGAATTGATAATTTAGGTGTAGCCTCCTATATATTATCACTATATTACGGTACAGCAGTATTGGCAGATGACTCACTGGGGGTATTAGAAAATGTAGAGGTAGGGTATTATTATGATTATGCATAATCAGAGGATGCCCCTGCAGGCTAAGCCTCCCTTCAGGGGAAGCAATATGAGCGTAGCTCCTGATCAAATGCATGATACGATGGGTCTTCTGCAACGGGCAAACCAAATCTACAGAGAGGGCTTTCTGTCACAACAAGCTTCTGCCCTGCATGCTCCGGTAACGGACTGGCAGCAGAATAGCTATATCCAATCGATCAGGAGGGACTTTCCGATCCTACAGAGGAGAATGAATGGCAGGCCTCTGATCTGGCTGGATAACGGAGCAACAACCCAAAAGCCCCAGGAGGTGATCAATGCCCTCAGCAGATATTACAGCCAATATAATTCCAACATACACCGAGGAGCCCATACGCTGGCGGATCAGGCGACAAAAGCCTATGAGGAGGCAAGGGAAAAGGTTCGTGATTTTATTGGCGCAGGGCTGCCGGAGGAGATTATTTTTACCAGAGGAGCAACAGAGGGTATTAATCTGGTAGCGGACAGCTTCGGAGCCTCAGAGCTTCATGAGGGGGACGAAATTCTACTATCCATGATGGAGCATCATTCCAATATCGTTCCCTGGCAATCCCTTGTACAGGAAAGGGGAGCGGTACTCAAGGTAATCCCCATCAGTGATCAGGGAGAAATCCTGCTGGAGGAATATGAGAAGCTATTTACTCCCAGAACTAAAATTGTAGCGATTACTCAGGTTTCCAATGTCCTTGGAACGATCAACCCGGTGAAGGATATGATTGCTACAGCCCATCGGCATGGAGCTAGAGTATTGGTCGATGGTGCACAGTCTGTTCCTCATCTACCGATTCATGTGAAGGATATGGATGCAGACTTCCTTGTCTTCTCCGGCCACAAGATGTATGGTCCGACCGGAATAGGTGTTCTCTATGGCAAAAAGGAGCTATTGGAGCGGATGCCACCCTGGCAGAGAGGGGGAGGTATGATCAAAAATGTCACCTTTGATCATACAACCTTTGAGCATTTACCCTATAAATTTGAAGCCGGAACAGGAAATATTGCGGATGCCATCGGACTAGGAGCAGCGATTGATTACTTGAAGAGAATTGGTATGGAAGCAATTGCAGAGCATGAACAAAGGCTCACAGGGTATGCGATGGCGAGACTTGGTGAAATCCCCGGGGTGCAGTTAATCGGAACGGCGCCGGATAAAACCAGCGTCCTTACCTTTGTCCTAAAGTATATTTCACCGGAGCGAACCGGAGAATACCTGAATCGGGAGGGAATTGCCGTCCGGTCAGGGCACCACTGTGCGCAGCCGGTTTTGAACAGATATGGTTTGACCAGTTCCGTTCGGGCCTCCTTGGGGGTCTATAATATGAAGGAGGAAGTGGATAGCCTCGCCAATGCTTTATTAAAGATAGCTGCCTTCTGATCTGGTAACAAAGCCATAACAAATGATTGATTTGCTGATTGATAGGACGAAATTTCAGATAAAATACATGATGATACATAAAAAGATTAGGGTTCCGGATCATATGCTGTCTCCATGGTCCGGAACTTATTTAATTGTAATTCATAGGAACCTGCCCTACAGATATGTCCCATATACTTTCCCTACAACATGATTTCACAGTATTAATCCTTTGTTCTATCCCATGGAGTCAACTGGTTCCCCATATTTTCTTGATCAATTTTGTTCTGTCGAAATACAAGGAATGATTGTTAATTATGTAAAATATGCTATAATAGGATTAATTAGCACCAGTATCCATTTTTATTACAGCAAGTTAACTAATTAATTCGGAGGTAGCGGGACATGAAGGAGTTTAGATTACTTGGTAACACGATTAGTCGAGAGGTCGGGGAGGATAACTATAATACCGTTCGCCTGAATGTATGGAGGCTGGCCAATCAATATAGGAATGAATTCCTTGAGAAATTCTTTAGGAAATTTTCCAATATGGAGGCTGTCATTAACAATGTAGAGGATTTAGGCAATACCTTTATTTTTCAAATTGCTGAATGGGGGGTATCCTTCTTAAATCAGAACAAAATCTATAGCTATGACATCAACAGATTCCTTGAGGAGTATTGCAGGGAGTATCTGGAGCCCTGGTTTGATGCGGTACAAGAGATTGAAGATCAATATAATGAGATTATCATGACAAAAGAGGAGGCAATGGAATACCGTCGCCAAAGGAAGGCAGGCAGGGGGAGACTAGTCGGTGGAGGCTTTGGCGTCTCGGGCGCAGCGAAGGGGATGGCTATGGCAGGTGCGGCCAACCTTGCTACAGGCATGGCGCATTCCGCCGCGAATGCAGTTGGTAATATTGCATCCAGCATCAGCGCCAGTAATAAAAAGAGCGCCCTGTTTAAGAGGGAAGAGACCCGCAATACCTATGCAAGGGGGCTCTTTGTAACCATGTTTAACCTTCATTATGCAGTTGCACGGGCCCTTGAGAAGAATTCGAACTGTCCGGTTACCTATCTGTCCAAGGGAGCGGCCAACGAAGCTGACGCAATCTTTTATAATATAAAGAAAGGCGTCGTACCGAAGGAAGATATTCCGGATCAGCTGATTAGAGTCATTTCCATCTACCCCTATGACAAAGAAGTATATGAATACATATTTGACAATTATGGGGATCAGGAGGGAGAGCTGCTCATTCTATCTGATTATTTTGGCTGCTCTCTGCATAAAAAAATATATTCTGAGCTTGAAGCTAAGTTTGTAGGGATTAATTTCCTTGACCCGGAAGCGCTTAACAGCGCCAAGGAAGGCTTCAGTCATGTTTGCAGCCATTACGGAATTTCAAGTAAGGATTACCTGGAGGCAATGAATAAGATTCTCCTGATGCATCATGAGAATAGGAGGACTTATGATTCGGTGACCTATCCGGATCATGAAACAGTTGAACGGGTAAGGGAAGAAATTAAAAACCTTGTAGATCGTGTTGAGAAGCTCAGCGGAAATAATGAGGAGCTGATTCGCTCAATCATTCAGGAGACCGAAGGACTAAGGTGTGAGACTAAGGAGAAATATCTGAATTATCTCCGCGATGCGTTGGAAAAAGCGGATAGCAGATATAAAACTGTGAAGAATATCCGATATGAGGACCGGGAGTTGGCACAACGAGCCAGAAAAGAAGCAGAGGAGATTGAGGAACTTATCAGAAGCTGTAATTTTCAGGAGTTGGAGGAAATAAAGACACTACGCCAAACAATAGCAGCCTATGAGACGAGTGTGAAGGAGCCATACCTTAGCAAGTTGGATGCCACTATAGATATCTGGCAAAAGCAGGACAACCTGCCCGTACAATTTCCTTCCTTCTTCTTTGTGAAGCGAAAATTCTTCTCCGATTTATATTATTTTGCCCTTGGCCTGAAGTGGGAAAGTGAGAAGCTGGGCTTTAAGAATGAAATCTACCTTTCCTGGTTTGAAAATATGGAACATGCTTTTCTGACGATTAAAGGGGAAAGATATTATTCTGCAGAGGAAGCGAATAAAAAATATTACACCGCTTACAACCACGCAGTATCCTATTTGAACTATATCAATGAGAAAAACGGGCCGAAAAAGGGCTTCCTATCCTCGTTAAAGAATAATCTCTCCGGCGTTGTTGTAAAGAATTATGAGTCTGATTTCATTTTCATTACAAATAACGGCACAATGCAGATGCCGATGGATACTAAGGAAGAGGGAGAGGAATTAGTGAGGCGGCATTTACAGGTTATGTCCGAGCTTAACGCTAAGGTGAATGCATATGACAAGCTTGTGGAGCAGCTGGAATCACAGGCGGAGCTCCAGGACGAAAGGCTGTCGGTCAAAAGGCTGGTTGTTGATACCCCACTGTTAGCAGCCAACAAGGTGGAGGAGATTGTCAACGAGGTATGTAAGTATCAGAAGCTTACGATAAATGAGAAGGTAACAACGGCTAGCGCAAGCTTAGGGAGATCCGATTCAAATTCCGATTTCCACCAAAAAGGTGACCTCATAAAATTTACGATCACAGAGGTGAAGGACAAAGTAGCGGTCACGAAGGTACTCCATAGATGGATGGGTTATGAATTAAGCGCCTGTGTAAGGCTACTTGGGCACCTGCCATATACCATGGAAGGTGAATATAAGGTGGCTGATGCCAAACTGATTAGAGAGCAATTTGAAGCTGCAGGAGCTACGGTTAAATACACCCTTGCCAGTGATCCCGATGCACCGGAATCTAACCGCCCTGAATAGGGAACCATGGTCAGGGAAGAAGATCAAGAGACTAGGAAAGGGTGATAGAATGCAGGAA
>JAEYRK010000033.1 GCA_023435645.1 Bacillota bacterium | reverse complement strand
ACAAACCGATGAAAGAGGTAGCTACTCAATAGAATAGCAGGAGTCATAAAATATGGATAGTATAAGCATCGAAACGGCAAGTGCCTACCGTTTCGGTGTTTTTCATTGTGCCCATCATGAGTGTAATTTAGGGAGTTGAAGTCCCTAGCACTAAACAATAAACATAAATATAAAATGTCTATGTAATAGTAGACATGAGGAAAATTATATTGTACAATATAGAAAATATTTATGAAAACATTTATTATGGGAGTAATCATATGGAGCATAAAAATTATATTTGGAATGCATCAGTAGATGATATCATTATGGGGTATAAGGATAACAAGGAGTCCTTTCTATGTACCTTCTGTGGCAAAGAATTTATGAAGGGACGGATCTATACCTTGGAGGATAAACTATATGATGCCTTTGGGGCAGTAAAGGAGCACAGTAAAAACGAACATGGCTGTGCGGTTGATTATCTTTTAGGGCAGGAGGCATCTCTTACTGGTATTTCTAATGTTCAACAGCAGATACTGAAGCTAATGTCGGAGGGAAAAGATGATAAGACGATTTCTGGCGCGTTGGGTATTACTCAGTCTACGGTTAGAAACCACAGGTTTAAATTGCGAGAGAGGGAAAAGCAGGCGAAGCTATTTCTGGCTCTGATGCAATCCTTAGAAGAGAAAACGAAGCGTTCTATCAGCCAGGCTGATTCCGGCCTGATTGAGGATGTTATTCCATCTGCCAGAATGGTTGATGACAGGTATAATATCACCGAGGATGACCGAGAAAAGGTAATGAAGGCCTATATGAATGAGCAGGGTGCTTTCACTCAATTCCCAGCTAGGGAAAAGAAAAAGATCATTTTGTTAAGAGAAATAATGAAGAATTTCAAGCCTGATCAGGAGTATAATGAAAAAGAAATCAATAGAATTCTGGAGAGAATCTATGGTGATTATGCAACCCTTCGACGGTCATTAATTGAATACGGTTTTTTAGATCGTTCAGAGGATGGCAAGGTATACAGAGTCAAAGAATGAATCATAGGGCTGAAGGTACAAGCCATATGAGAAGGGATATTATTCCACCGCTATTGCTTAATCCTAAGAGCATAAGATAGAGAAAGGGAGGCAGTGAAGATGTCAAGTACAAGAATAGCACCAAAGGATCGGACATATATCGCCATCGATCTAAAATCCTTCTATGCCTCCGTGGAATGTATAGAAAGAGGATTAAATCCTCTGACAACCAACTTGGTGGTAGCTGATCCGACCCGATCTGAGAAGACAATCTGTCTTGCAGTATCTCCGTCCCTGAAGGCCTATGGCATACCCGGCAGAGCCCGGTTATTTGAGGTTCAACAGAAGCTGAAGGAGAGTAAACAGCATACCGGGAAAGAGGTAGACTATATCATTGCACCGCCTCAGATGGCACGATATATTGAAGTATCCGCAGATATCTATGGGATCTATCTGAAATACATTAGTCCTGAGGATATCCATGTGTACAGCATAGATGAGTGCTTTATGGATGTGACGGACTATCTGAAGTTATATCAGATGTCTGCGAAGGAACTGGTGGTTAAAATAATACTTGATGTTCTTGAAAATACAGGAATCACCGCTACAGCGGGAATCGGAACTAATCTGTATCTGAGTAAGATTGCTATGGATATCGTTGCAAAGCATGTGGAGGCTGATGCAAGCGGAGTGCGTATTGCAGAACTTGATGAGCTGACTTATCGAAGACTTCTATGGGAGCACAGACCGATTACTGATTTCTGGAGAATTGGAGGAGGTATTGCCAAAAGACTTGAAAGCAGCGGGCTGTATACGATGGGCGATATCGCCAGGACCTCTCTGCATCATGAGGATATTCTATATGGAATGCTCGGTATCGATGCTGAATTGTTAATTGACCATGCCTGGGGGTATGAACCCTGTGGCATGGAAGAAATAAAGACCTATAAACCCAGCACTAACAGTATATCTTCGGGACAGGTTCTGCCATATCCCTATGATTTTCATAAGGCAAGAATTATAGTACAGGAGATGACGGAATTGCTGGTGCTTGATCTGGTTGATAAGGGAATGGTGACCGACAGTCTGACCTTGGCCATTGGCTATGACCGGAGCAATGTTGATGAAGGAAACTACCAGGGAGAGATCATGAATGACCGTTATGGAAGGTCAGTCCCAAAATCTGCCCATGGTACGGCGAACCTTGGTACGACAAGCAGCAGTACGAAGAAAATCATGACGGCTGTTATGGAGCTGTATGATCGTATCGTAGCGAAGGAGCTTATGGTCAGGCGGGTAACAATTGGGGCCAATAATCTTGTGGAAGAAAGATACGAGCAACTGGACCTATTCACAGATCCGGCAGAGCAGGCTAAGGAACGTAAGATGCAGCAAGCCATGCTAAGTATTAAGAAGAAGTTTGGAAAGAACGCCATCCTAAAGGGAACAGACTTAGAAGAGGGTGCAACAACAAGGGATAGAAATAACCAGATTGGTGGACATAAAGCATAGGAGAGATTTGATATGGGAAAGAATTCGGTAACACATCATACTAAGGTAACCCATAACTATGATGATATTCTTACAATGGAATATCCATTGAAAAGCTCAGATGTTATCAAGCATCCGAGAATGAGGGTTGAAGACCGGGCCAAGATATTTGTCCCCTTTGCTGCTCTAAAAGGCTACGAGGAGGCAATTGCAGCAAAACAGAAAATAGTTGTAGCCCGCAAGGAATTGTCGGAGGAAGCAAGGGAGTATCTGGATTCACAGCTGGGGAGAATTGAACTACTGCTGGCTAACGGGCAGCACCCTATCATTACTGTTGTGTATTTCCAAAAGGATAAAGAGAGTAGTGAGGCTGGTGGAGAATACGTTCAATTCACCGGTATGGTCGCCAAATTCGATCGTACCTCGCGTATCCTCCAAATCGTAGATAGAAGACTGCGGCTGGACGATATCTATGGAATAGAGGGGGAAGGACTCCGGAAGGTTATGGATTAGATAAGAAATAGAAAACAACTGTTATTTGGTGACGGTGATTGGGTGAAATGTATAATTATGGATTTATTAATCGAACTCTAGACGGACAAAGGTACTGGAAGGAGGAGCTACAGCCTCAGCCCGAGCAATATGATTTAGTGTAGAGCAAGTGAACAATGCTTGTCACCAGCATTACAAATAGTTAACGAATATGTAAAAATATGCAACCCTTACCATAAATCCTCCGTCTAATCCATATAAACTACCACATCAATCATAGGAAGCAATGATGTGTAGTGATTGAAAGGGGAGGGAACAAAGATGAAAAAGAAAATGTTGGCAATACTCATTGTAATTACACTTCTTTTTGTAACAGGCTGTGGTTCTAAGAAGGAGGACGCGACTGCCGGTTCCGATGGGTCAGCAGTCTTTACCTCGAAGGAAAAGAGGGATGGTGGCTCTGCTTCAGGTAAAGATGCATTATCCGTTACAAGTAAGGAGGGATCCTCAGCGGAGTTTAAGGCTGATACAGCAGAAACTCCCGCGGCTGGTATGGTTTTTGGGATAGGAGAGACAATGGACGGAACCTATGAAACAGAAGCCCCTAGCACTGATGCCATCGATGCCGATGATTTCATGGGTCCGTTGGAAAGAGCAAGAGATATAACAGCAGGTGTATTAACAGCCGGAGAGTGGAACGACAATCATAACTGGGGCTTCTTCACTAATTTAGTGACCAAAGGACAATTGACATTTCCGAGCTTTCAGCTTAGCCCGCTTAACCGTGTGGTAGTCAATGTAACGAATGATATAGGTCCTGTTAAAAATGCAAAGGTGGTCTTATATAATAACGAAGGCAATATCCTATGGGAGTCAGTTACGGATTACCAGGGGACTGCATATGCATTCTATCAGGTAAGTAACAGCAAGGGAAGTCCTGCCTCCGTAACCGTGAGTAAGGACGGAATTTCCGAAACACAAATCTTAGATATTACTGCCAATCAAGGAAATGAGGATGGGCAGCAGCGTCAGCAGGATCAACAGGGCAATGCTGCAATTGTCAAATCCGATGTGGTATTAGTAACTTTAGGGAGTGTATCTGATCTAAAAGCCCTCGATCTTATGTTCATGTTTGATACAACAGGCTCCATGGGAGACGAGCTGTTATATCTTCAGAAGGAATTTGAAGATATCGCACAGAGAGTATCCGATCAAAGCACAAGATATTCCGTAAACTTCTATCGTGATCATGGCGATGCCTATGTGGTGAAGGCCAATGATTTTACCTCGGATATCGATGAGGTCATGAGACAGCTGAACAATGAATATGCCGATGGCGGCGGCGACTATCCGGAAGCGGTGGATAAGGCCCTCTATAATGCAGTTTATGACCACGTCTGGAATAAGGAGAGTGTGAAGCTGTTATTCCTGATTTTAGATGCGCCGCCCCATAGTGGTGAGCAAGTAAACGATACCCTGAAACTTGCCATAACGGAAGCTGCAAGGCAGGGAATCCGTATCATTCCGATTGCATCCAGCGGTGTTGATAAGGAAACAGAGACCTTCCTGCGAACTGCCGCAATCCTTACCGGAGGTACCTACACATTTCTGACGGATCATAGCGGAGTTGGTAACTCACATCTGGAGCCCACCATAGGAAGCTATCAGGTAGAACTCTTAAATGACTGTATCGTACGATTGATTGACCAATATTATCAGTAAAATAAAACGATAACTATACGATATCATAAGGAAGCACTCTATCACCGGTCAAGGTGATAGAGTGCTTCCTTTAAGAGTAAGCCCGGCGGGCGCAGGTTCTTATGAATGATATCTCAAATGGACGCATTGGAACTTGACATTACCCCTCGGTTAGAAGCTTCTCGATGGAGCATAGCTTTACGCATAAAGCAAATACCTTCGTTGCGGTAATCAGCTCCTTAAGTGTCGGAAAGGAAGGTGCAATTCTGATGTTGCTGTCGGAGGGGTCCTTACCGTAGGGATAGGTAGCGCCCGCTTCGGTCAATACCACACCGACCTCCTTACATTTTGCAACGATTGCCTTTGCAGTGCCCTCCATCGCATCAAAGGAAATGAAATAACCTCCCTTTGGACTAGTCCAGGTGCCTATTCCAAGTCCCCCCAGCTCCTGCTTCAATATGTTCTCCACTGCTTCAAATTTAGGAGCAAGCAGTGCTGCATGCTTCTTCATATGTTCAATCACTGCATCCTTATTCTGAAAGAAGCGGATATGCCGCAATTGATTCACCTTATCATGGCAGATAAACTGCAGACTCATGAATTTTCTGATATCCTTCAGATTTGTCTCTGAGGAGGCCACGGCGGAGATACCGCCACCGGCGAAGCTAATCTTTGAGGTTGATAAGAACTCATATACCAGATCAGGATTGCCTGATTTCTCACATTCCTTTAAAATTTCCAACACATAATCGGGATGATCGAAATATAAATGGTGGACACAATAGGAATTATCCCAGTAAATTCTGAAATCCTTCGCGGCAGGCTTCAGCCTGGCAAAGCGCCTGACCACCTCATCGGAGTATACGATGCCACTGGGATTGCTGTATTGGGGAACACACCAGATTCCCTTCACTGACTCATCTGATTGGACAAGCTGTTCGACCTGATCCATATCGGGGCCGTCCTGATTCATCTTAATATTTATCATTTCTATGCCAAAGTGTTCTGTAATTGCAAAATGTCTGTCATAGCCCGGTACCGGACAGAGGAACTTCACTTGGTCCAGCTGGCACCAGGGGATGTTCCCGGCTACTCCGTGAGTAAAGGAGTGGGAGATGAGATCATACATGATATTCAGACTGGATGCCCCGTGGACAAGGATTTGCTTCGGGTCGATTTTAATAAGGTCTGCCATCAGCTGCTTTGCTTCCGGGATTCCGTCCATTAGTCCATAATTTCTACAATCATCCCCTGTGGAGGCAGAGAGATTAGCGCTGCTGTTCAGAGAATCTAACAGTTCCATGGCCAAATCCAGCTGAGCTGAGGAGGGCTTGCCACGGGTCATATTCAGGTTTAGTTGATATCCTTGATAATCCTTAAACACTGTTTCAAGCTCAGCCCTCATAGCCTGAAGCTCATGTTTACTATAATTCTTATATAGCATCACTTCATACTCCTTCTTCAGAATAAATTAAAGCTATTATAATATGAATTCAGAATTAGTACAAGAAGTATCTGGATAGCTTAAGCCTGAAATATCCTTAAAATAGCATCTGTTTGAGCTTTACCCAGCAATCTTCCTTATTAGCTTGTATAGATTGAAGGATCCCGTCATACTATAAACAAAGACCCTTGATGAGGCAATCCATGAGCATTTCTTCCATTATTTTAGCCATTCTGGCCGGCATATTTACCACCGTTGAGACAAGTATCAACGCACAGCTAGGTAGGAATATCACCCCAAGCCTTGCCACACTGCACAGTCTGATCATCGGGACTATTCTTATGGTGTTTCTTTGTGCTTATGGCGGTACACTTTCGGGCTATGGGAAGATTATGTCGGTGAACCCGCTGTTATGGCTGGGAGGAGTCTTTGGAGCCTTTATTATATTCTTCTCCACCAAGGCTATTCCGAATTTGGGGATTTCCAATACATTAATCCTCATCCTGAGTGGGCAGCTAGTGAGCGGGCTGGTGTTTGATGTCTACCAAAATAATATTGAGATTGGCTCCAGAAAGATCCTGGGGATGCTCTTATTTCTCGTTGGCACAATCATGTTCTTAAGAGAATAGCCTACGGATCTGTATTCTCTGAACTCGTATGATACCAGGGTGGGAGGTCATCCCGCCTTATTTTAGTGGATATCATTCCTTCCTATGTATTCCTATCTCCGGTATGGCCCCAGACAATGGAAAAAAATTGTTAATTTTTATAAAAAAATAGTTGACAAATGAAATGGAATGAGTTACCTTAAGTGTTAAATACATATTATTCATATAGAATAAGTATGAAAATAAAATAGAAAAGGAGAATTACTTATGAGCGAACGAAAATTTAAGTTTGACACACTGCAGGTCCATGCAGGCCAGAAAGCTGACCCGGTAACCGGCTCCAGGGCAGTTCCGATCTACCAGACAACCTCCTATCTGTTCAATAATTACGAGCATGCTGAGAATCTTTTTGCACTAAAGGAACTAGGAAATATCTACACCAGGATTATGAATCCCACCAACGATGTATTTGAACAGAGACTGGCCGCACTAGAGGGCGGAATAGCAGCATTGGCGGTAGCCTCAGGTTCGGCTGCAATCACCTATGCAGTCCTGAACATTGCAGGGGCAGGAGATGAAATCGTTGCAGCCAGTACACTCTATGGCGGAACCTATAATCTCTTTGCCGTTACCCTCCCGAAGCTGGGTATCCGGACTGTTTTTGTAGATCCGGATGATCCGGAGAATTTCAGGAAGGCGATCACTGACAAGACAAAGGCAGTATTTATCGAAACCATAGGTAATCCGGGGATTAATGTGATAGACATCGAAGCAGTGGCTAATATTGCTCATGAGAATAAAATCCCCCTTATTATTGATAATACCTTCGGAACTCCTTATCTGATCCGTCCGATTGAATTCGGAGCGGATATCGTTGTCCACTCAGCAACAAAATTCATTGGCGGACATGGGACCTCCATCGGTGGAGTGATCGTAGATTCCGGTAAATTTGACTGGATTGGAAGCGGTAAGTTCCCGGGACTCACAGAGCCGGATCCGAGCTATCATGGAATTAGCTATGCGAAGGACATCGGTGCTCCGGCCTATATCATTAAAGCCAGAGTTCAATTGCTCAGAGATACCGGGGCAGCCATCAGTCCCTTTAACTCCTTCCTACTGCTACAGGGACTGGAGACTCTCTCCCTGCGTGTAGAGAGACATGTGTCCAACACAGAGAAAATTGTCAAGTTTTTATCGTCCCATCCTCAGGTAGTCAGTGTGAATTACCCCGGTCTGGAGGCGAATAAATACCATAAGCTTGCGAAGAAGTATCTTCCGAAGGGGGCAGGCTCCATCTTTACCTTCGACATAAAGGGAGGTGCTCCGGCAGCGAAGAAATTTATTGACAGCCTTGAGGTTTTCTCCCTGCTGGCTAATGTGGCAGATGCAAAATCACTGGTAATCCATCCGGCCTCCACCACCCATTCTCAGTTATCCGAGGAGCAGCAGAGAACAGCCGGTGTTACACCGGAGCAGATCAGGCTTTCCGTCGGGATAGAGGATGCAGAGGATCTGATTTATGATTTAGAGCAGGCTCTGAATAAGGCAACTTTATAGGGCGGAAGTATTAAAAGCAACTCCATAATACATAGGATTTTAGGACCGCAGACAATGAGGTAGAGCGTTCACATGGGAGATAGCTCCGGTATTTATGGACCTAATAGTCAGCGGTCCTTCCTTATATATTGTTTGTCAAGAGAAGCTGACCGTCACTGTTGGTATATGCCGTTTTTTACGAAATGTAAAATCCGGCATATTTTTTTTTACATCGATTTAACAAAAAATAAACAGAAGCATGGTATTTGATGATCGAACTTAATGGTAAATTACAATTGTACCGGACGGAAATCATAGAATCATGAGCCGTAGGAGTCAGAGAATGAAAAGGAGAATTGTATGAAGAAAAGGATAAGAGGGATCATTACGATACTATTGGCAGCTGTTTTCGCGGTAGGCTTATTCAGTGCCTGTGCGCAGGAGGGAAGGAAGAATACGGATCAGAGTAAGGCGGCAGAGACATCGAATACGGAGGGGAAGACCTTATCAGGAACAATCACGATGGTAGGCTCCACCTCTATGGAGAAGCTGGCCAATGTTGTAGCAGAGGGATTTATGTTAAAATATCCGAAGGTTTTTGTAACAGCAGAATTTCCGGGCTCCAGTGCCGGTGTGGAAGCGGTACTTGCAGGAAATGCTGATATTGGAAATGCCTCCAGAAACCTTAAGGAGGAGGAGAAGAGCTCCGGTGCCATAGAAAATATTGTGGCAATCGACGGAATCGCTGTAATACTTGACAAGTCCAATGCAGTATCCGATTTAGATAAGGACCAGTTAATTCGGATTTTTACCGGTGAAATCACCAACTGGAAAGAGCTTGGAGGGGCGAACCAACCGGTGGTGGTAATCGGTCGTGAGGCAGGCTCAGGAACAAGAGGAGCATTTGAGGAGCTTCTTAAGATCGAAGAAATCTGCAGGTATTCTAACGAAATCAACAGTACGGGTGGTGTTATGGCGAAGGTGGCATCCACACCCGGGGCGATCGGATATGTCTCTCTGGATGTCCTTGATGACACCGTACATGCTGTCAAGCTTGAGGGTGTAGCACCTACGACTGATCAAATCAAATCAGGGAGTTACTTCCTAAGTCGTCCGTTTGTGATGGCAACCGTCGGTGAGATCTCAGAACAGAGCGAATTGGTGCAGGCCTTCTTCGAATACCTAGAATCGGAGGAGGGTAGGGAATTAATCACGAGTGTTGGATTGATCCCCGTTGATTAATCACGACAGATCGTCGGGAGAAGAGAATTGAGATAGAGGAGAAGAATTGTCAATGGAAACAAGGACAATTCTTCTTTTTATATTACCGCACCTTGGGATAGGAGGGCTTCCCCAGCGATTTCCTCCGGTCTGATATTGGATTATTTTGTATGTATCAGATTATCCCAGGAACATTTACAAATGATTGTAGCTATGGTAATCTTAGGTTGAACAAACTGGAGACACGAAATGGCAATCAACAGCAAGGAGTGAGAAAATGGCTAATAAAAGAATAATACAAAGGCTTCTACTGACCCTCATTGTTATAGCTTCCGGGCTATTCCTGCCTCATATCGCAAGGGCAGAGGGAACTGTAACAATGCTTGAGATAACAGCTTACCCATCAAAAACTACCTATCGGAGCGGTGAGGAATTGGATCTGAAGGATATGATTCTGACAGCGGTCTATAGTGACGGCACAAAGCAGGTGATTACCGACTACCGAGTGGAGGGCTATGACAGCAGTAAGCTGGGGAGCCAGGTAATATGGTTATACTATCAAAATAGCATGACCTCAGTGATGATTCAGGTTCTTCCGGCCAGGGTATCCGGCATATCCCAGGAGGATTTGAAGGCGGATTATATCACCCTCACCTGGAAACCGGTTGCAGGTGCCTCCGGCTATGAGGTATACCGATTGGATGAATATAACAATAGCAGTATTGCTAGTAGCACCGTAACCAATCGTGCGATTCTATATGATTCACCGGCAGTAGCGCATACCTATAGCATTCGTGCTGTCTACGACATCTATGGTGCGATCAGCTATGGGGATTACTCTCTTCCCTATACAACGGTAAAGGAACCGGCAGCTGTAACAGGCTTTCAGGTAACAGCCACCACAGTTTCCTCCGTATCTCTGGCCTGGGATGAGCTTCCCGGCATGACCGGATATCTGCTTTACCGTGCACCGGCAGGCTCGAAACAATATACCTATCTTGCTACAGCTGCCTCAGCAGCCTATACAGATACAAAGGTAGCCTCCGGAACCGGTTACCGATATAAGGTATGTGCCTATATTCATAAGGATATTTACACCGGCGGCTTCTCACAGGAGGTCAGCACCAGCACTCTGCCTGCAAGCCCGGCCTTAAAATACAAGGCAGGGGATCAAAAGGTCAGGCTTTCCTGGAATAAGGTCACCGGAGCCTCCTCCTACAAGCTCTATATCGGGGATGATATCAGCGGTTATACGCTACTTACAACAAATATGGGAAATGCGAATACTACTTATCTGGCAGAGAATCTGGAAAATGATTATTCCTACACCTTCTACATTGTCTCATACAGGGAATTTGAAGGGAAAGGTTATGAGAGCCCGGCCTCGGTGAAGCATCAGGTGCAGCTTCAGCAAATTCCGGCCACCAGCACGACACCGAAGTATTTTGCAGATAGGGAAGCATTTGAAGCCTCCTCCGCTTATCAAGAGCTGGAATTTTTCCGCAAGAATGTGGATTATACCAGAAGCATGGTCATTCCGGGTCTAATTCATACAAATATCAATGGGTTTGCCAGCACAAGGATGTGTCCTCAGGGTATCACCTTTGCCGGAGATTATCTGTTAATGACCGCTTATGATATGGCCTCGGAGGAAAACTCCGTGATCTATGTGATGGATAAAGCGACAGGGAAGCTACTTACGACGCTTATTCTTCCCGTGAAATCCCATGCGGGAGGAATCGCCTTTGATGGAACCTATGTATGGGTGGCTGATGGCAAGAAGGCCTCCGTCATACCCTTTCAGGAAGTCATAGCAGCGGCGGAAAGCGGCAAGCCCTATACACCGATCAGATTCTTGAAATCCTGCAAGCTGGAGATAACCGCTTCCTACCTGACCTATTATGATGATCTGCTCTGGATCGGTTCCTATGATGAACTGAAGGCTACAAAGCTGAACAGCTATTACATCCATGATGAGGAGGATGAAATATCCTTAGTACAGGTGGATACCATCAATATGCCGAACCGGGTACAGGGAGTTGCCTTTACAGAGGACGGATACCTGCTGCTGTCCCGTTCCTGCCAGATACATAAGGGCCTTCGGGGCTATATGAGACAGCTGGATGTGTACCGGCCGGATCTTACCGTGACGAACAAGGGGGTCACCCCCTTAGGTAAGCTCATCCGTACCATAGAAATGCCCTCAATGAATGAAGAGATTGCTTTGGACGGCGGATTTCTTTATGTGAATTTTGAATCCGGAGCTTTCCCTAAGGCTTCCTATATCGTGGACCGGATTGCTGCCTTTGATTTGAAGTCTGTATTGACACAAAAATAAATGCTTTCCCGCGGTTTTGTTGGAATGAGAGGCAAAATAGAACAAAAATGATATAAACTCAGGATACAACAGAAATATACAAAAATTAGGATATGATATTGATTGCTTAATTATGCAATGGTATAATAAGGAAAATACTTAAAGGGGAAGAAGTATGAAAAGGAAAATGATAGTCCTATTATTTGTGATGATGCTGTTACAGGTCCTGATGATTCCGGGATTCGCATCGGCGGAGGAAGAAAAGTCTGTCATAGATTTGAAAATAGGAAAAACGGCTGAAGGAGTATTAAAGGATGGAAAGGTGAAAAGCTATAGGCTTGAACCCACCAGTAACGGACTTTTGACGGTGACAATCAAATGCTTTGCGAAGGATGAGCTCCATACGTCTATATACCCGGAAGGAAAAAGTGACCCATATCCGAAGATCACCAGATATGATGAGAAGCAGGGGTATTCCCTTCTGCAGTATGAGCTCTATGTATCAGCGGGAATCTATCAGCTGGATTTATCGAACCCGATTATCGTCATTTCCGGCTCCTATCGGATTCATACGGAGTTTACACCGATTTATACCATAGACTACGAGCGGAACAACAGCCTAAAGCAGGCAACTCCCATCAGCAATCATAAATCCTATCCCGGTGTCCTGACCTATGGCGAGACTGAGGATTATTATACAATCAAATTTACTAAGAGCAAACAGTTTCAGATGAAGGTAACCTGCAATGAGAAAACTAGTCTGAACATTACAGTGAAAAATTCCAAAGGAGCTATTGTGGCTGAAGGAAGGGCCTATCATAATACTACGATATTCCTTTTGGATCAGAAGCTGGCGGCGGGTACCTATACAATAATCATTAGCCATAAGGAGAAGGATGGACTCTACGGACTAGGCTACCGGATCGTAACAGGGGACTATATCCCCATCAAGGAAGTGGACCTTCCAACCAGTAAAACAATGAAGCTAGGGGATATCTATACCTTCAAACCCAGTCTGAAGCCCTCGGATGCTACCGGTGCCTGTTATTACACCTCCAGTGATCCCAAGATTGTCAAGATTACCATGGATGGAAGAGCCACTGCGATTAAAAAGGGTAAGGTTACAATTACAGCGAGAGCCTATGATGGAAAAGCAAAGGATACCTGTGTTATCACCGTTGGGGATTTGTCAGTAAAAAAGCTTTCTCTGAGTAAAACGAAGCTTTCCCTTACGGTAGGAGATAGCTACACCCTTAAGGCCGAGGCTTCACCACAGAATGCAACGAAAGGAAAGCCAACCTGGAAAAGCTCCAATGAAAAGATTGCAACAGTAAGCTCCACAGGTAAGGTAACGGCTAAGGGAACCGGTACCTGTACAATTACAGCCAAGTTGGAGGGCAAAAGTGCCACTGCCACGATTACTGTCTCAAAAAAACCTGAACCCACTCCGAAACCAAAGCCAACTGCCACGCCAACACCGACGCCGACACCGGCAAATGTCACGGTGGAAAGCATCAGTATGGATAAAAACCTTCAACTGAAGGTAGGAGAAACGAAGGAGCTCATCATTACCTTTACTCCGGAGCATGTAACAAACAAAACTCTGATTTGGACCTGTACGAATGAATCGGTGGCTATGTTGAAGGACGGTAAGGTCACGGGTATGAAGCCAGGGATTGCAACAGTGGTTGTAACTTCCTTTAACGGAAAGAGGACCTTCTGCAAAATAGAGGTTAGCGAATAAAATATCATGGTATGAAAGCACCTAAGTAACCTCCGGACTGAGACGATGTTGATCAGTCCGGAGATTTTTTATTACAGGAAGGCATTGTTTTTTGACAGAGATGGTACTATGATAGTGGAGACAAGACTGGGTGGTTCTCTGAGAGGATCAGCGGTATCAATCACCTGGTAAGCAGGGAGGATCGTATGAGGATATTAATCGTAGAGGATGATAAAACAATTGCCATGGGGTTGGAATACTCTCTGGTCGAGGAGGGCTTCGAGGTTACCCTATGCCACAATGTGGCGGAGGGAAGGAGGGCATTGTCGGAGCAAGGAGTAGACCTGTGCATCTTTGATCTGTCTCTTCCGGATGGCAGCGGATATGAGCTTTGTAAGCAGGCAAGAACGATGTGGGATCTGCCTGTGATTATCCTGACTGCCTGTGATGAGGAAGTAAATGTAGTGATGGGACTCAATATGGGGGCGGATGATTATATCACAAAGCCCTTCCGGATCCGGGAGCTTATGGCCAGAATTCAGACGGTGATGAGAAGGTACCGCAAGGAGAATACCTCTAAGAATATTGTTGAATTGGGGAATATCCGCATTCACACCCTGGACGCAAAGGTTTATAAGAATGGACAGGAGGTCAGTCTGACGGCATTGGAATATAGACTCTTATTAACCTTTGCCAATCACGAGGGTCAGGTATTATCCAGAAATCAGCTGCTGGAAGGGATATGGGATGTGGCAGGCGATTTTGTAAATGATAATACCCTAACCGTATATATCAAGAGAATTCGGGAGAAGCTGGAGGAGGATCCACAAAACCCGGTGATGATAAAGACAGTCCGAGGCTTGGGCTATAAGGTGGGTGACTGAGATGCTCCGTAATAAAGAATTCAGAACTATGTTAATTTTCATGGGATCAACATCCTTATTGGGAAGTGTACTTGCATTTGCCCTGGATGTTCGATATGGAATAATTACCATGATCTTCTTCGGGGCCTTCCTCCTGCTGACAGTAATTTTTACCGGCAGAAGGTATGGGGACATTCAAAAACTATCAGGGTACCTGAGACGAATCTATGGGGGGGACTATTCCTTTGACCTAAGAGATAATCAAGAGGGTGAGCTCAGCATTTTAAAAAGTGATATCTACAAGGTAACCCTGATACTGTCAAAGCAGGCGGAGCTTTTAAAGACGGAGAAGCAGCAGCTGGCCGATGCCCTGTCCGACATCTCCCATCAGCTTAAGACTCCGCTGACCTCCATGATGGTGATGGCAGATCTGTTAAGTAGGGACGATCTCTCCGCAGAGAAAAGGGCAGAGTTTACCAGATCCCTACTGCAGCAGCTGGAACGGATGGAATGGCTGTTATCCTCCCTGCTTAAGCTGTCCAAGCTGGATGCCGGAACAGTTGAATTTAAGAGGGAGGTCATACCGGCAGTTAATCTCATTGAGAGGGCAGTCAAACCTCTGAGGATACCGATGGAGCTTAGAAATCAGAAGCTGATCCTTCAGGGAGAGGAGCAGGTCTCCTTTCTCGGGGATTTGAATTGGTGCTCAGAGGCTCTGATTAATATCCTCAAGAACTGTATGGAGCATACCGAGGACGGAGGAACAATCACAATAAAATATTCGGAAAATCCGATCTTTACTGAAATACAGGTTAAGGATAAGGGGAAGGGAATTAGTAAGGAGGAGCTTCCCTATATCTTTCAGCGCTTCTTTCGGGGTAAGAATGCAGG
>JAEYRK010000095.1 GCA_023435645.1 Bacillota bacterium | reverse complement strand
GCTAGGGATCTTAAATACCTATGTGAGAGGGATTATGAACTGGTTAAGGTAAGACCGGTGGACCAGTTTGGACATAGTGTGCACGTGGAGACGGTTTGCTTGCTGTCTAGGAGGGGATTTGTCTTATCTTGAATTATTACTTGATATATGATTAATAGTGGAATATTATAAGTATAAGATGTGATTTCTATTTGTCACGAATTTAATATAAACCCAATTTATATATTAAGTTCAGGAGGATTTGTTTTGTAGTTTTTTAATTGCAAATAATTTTCATAATTGAAGGTTGGTAAAAAGAAGTTTAGTTATGCCTATTCATTAGGTTTTTTGTTGTGTACTTCTTTTTAGTTAGCAATTAGAGGACATAAATCTTATAGATTAAATGGAATGTAATTATTGCATCTGGTTTCATTCATATGAATTAGTAGTTTCTATTTTGGAATAGAAATAGATGATTGATATGGAAGACGAAACAGGTTACTATTTGCACATGATTACAACTTTTAGGCTACAGGAATGCTATGCTTTCTTTGTGGTCTTTTTCTATATGTTGAAACCTATTGAGTAGGCCTATGAAATTATTTTCTAGGGGGTACTCAAATGGATATGTTATTAAAGTATGCAAATTTTGAAGATATAATCAGTGCATTCGAACTGGTCTATGAATTTCATTTGGAGGAGGATAAGAATTCAACATTATTTAGCTTATATGATGTCCTTGCATTTTTGAATTTTGGCTGTATTAAGGAAACTGATAATGTAATCACGATCACTTCACAGTATGAACTTATTACTTGGACGATAGCTTATATATATAAACCACATAAATTGGTTACTTATATACTGGACCAGGCCCGTGAGATTAATATAGATAGGTGCTATAGTATGAAGCAGATTTTATGGGGGTACCATTGCACAGAACCGAAGGTCTCAATTGTTGAAAAAGATTCAAATAATACGTTAAGCAAAGATACAACAAATGATACAAGCAAAGATAAATCCACGAATGCAGCCAATGATGTTAATAATGATGAGAAACGTGATTTCAGCGAGGATGTTAAAAAAATTATATTAAGGATACAAACTTTGATTTTCTAACAAAAGGTATAGATGTAAACCGAATGATAAAGCAATTAGAAGACTCTGAAGATAAATATGATGTCACATTTATAGGAATAATGAATCAGAATTATTATACTTATGCTAATGATTGAATTTAACTAAACACTATTCTTCTTTAGGTGGAAGCGGCTATGTATATAAAAGAGATTATGGTATACCTCATGATTGTGCCAAATAGTTGTACATTTTGCCATAAGTTAACTTAATAGCGGAGCATCCTGATGAAAGCTAGTGACATATAATTAGCTAGTACATATATGCCAGGCCGGACCAATATACCGTTTTGCCATCTGAGTTACTATTATATTATTATTTTTTAAGGAACGCCAACAGAAGGCTTGACATGACATTCATAATATGCGATTTTAGTGAGGGGATAGTCAAGTTGATGATGAATCATGAGACAGAAAAGAATGGAATGGACATCTTATGGGAGGTAAATGTGAAAATTGTAGTGATTGATGGGCAAGGAGGAAGACTTGGTCAATTGGTAATTGAAGCTATTTTAAAAGAAAGCATTCCATGTGATTTGTATGCGATTGGTACAAATAGTATAGCCACAAGTGCCATGTTAAAAGGCGGTGCTACTTATGGTGCAACCGGAGAAAATCCTGTCGTAGTAGCGGCTAGAGATGCGGATATTATCATTGGACCGATTGGAATTATCTCAGCGGATTCATTGCTTGGTGAAATAACACCGCCAATGGCAGTTGCGATTGGCCAAAGTAAGGCGATGAAGCTGCTTTTACCAGTCAGCCGTTGTAATAATCAGGTTATGGGAGTAATACCTCTCACTATGAATGAAATGGTAAAAGTAACAGTGGAGCGCCTGAAGGAGCTTCTCTGATTTGATAAAAGTATAAGCTCTAATGATGCCATGAAGACATCATAATCGTTCAAGACGATGATATCGAAAAAAAAGTGAGGTAAAGAAGATGTCATCGAGAAAAAACAATTTATTTATCATGGTGCTTGCGGCAATGTTTCTTGCGCTGGCGCTCGTACTTCCGTTTCTAACGGGACAGATCCCACAGATTGGCAATGCTCTTAGCCCAATGCATTTACCGGTACTTCTGTGTGGATTTTTCTGCGGACCAATTTACGGATTAGTGATTGGGCTAATAGCGCCCTTGTTGCGTTTTGCTTTGTTTGGAATGCCGCCGCTGATGCCAATAGGAATCGCTATGTGTTTTGAACTTGCGACCTATGGTTTTATATCCGGAATGTTATATCACCTGCTTCCTAAGAAGAAGCAATATGTGTATGTTTCTTTGATCGGTGCAATGCTTGCCGGACGAATCATCTGGGGTGTAGCAAGAGTAATCCTTTATGGACTCGGTAAGTCCGAATTTGGATGGGCTGCATTTATGTCAGGTGCTTTTATCAATGCAGTACCGGGTATCATTTTGCAGATCGTACTCATACCGATTTTGGTTATTACTTTAAAGAAAGCATTATCCCAAAAATAAATGAAAATAAGCAATTTACTTATAACATGTAACCAAGTTACATGCCATAGTCTAGAATGATATACTCATATAGAAAACCCCTGTCAGCAGTGATAGGGGTTTTAGCTTCAAAGCTGCCCCGACTGTACTATTCCCCAAGCCTATCCCAATGACTTTTCGCCTCCTTTAACTCAATCAACAGATTCGTTTTATCCTCCGCCAATACAGCCCCACGCATACGGGCAATTGTTGTATTAATATCATTTATTTCATCTCTCTCAGCGCTGAGCTGTATTTTAAAGAGCATCTTCTTCCAATCGTCCTCCAGTTCTTCAACTAAGGCTCCTACCTTATCCCAATCATTCTGATTCACCTCTTGAACGATATGTTCAATATGCCTAGTGATCATATCCTCTTTTCCTAATAATTTCTTTACGATACTGCCACTTTGCATGACTAGTACAAATAGAATGATCGTGATAATAGGAATAGCTACTGTTATAATTTTTCTCATGCTTACCTCCATTCATCAGCTCAATGCTTCTCCTTAATAGGGTCCCTTATAATCGCCAATATCCTTTATATTCTTTAGATTATCCTGATATTTATCGATATATAGACTCCCAGCATCATTTAGTGTAAGTAAGAATACCTCCGAGATATCCTTGATTCCCTGTTTTTTCAATTCATTCATAAGCCACTGCTTGTCCTTCTTCATCTGTTTTAAATTCTCTTCTATCAATTTACCGTCATATATAAGCTCAGTACTGATGCCTGTCGGTGTTACAGAAATATTCATATCCTTTGCTGTCAAGGGCAAGTATTCCGGTTTTTTGAGAACGGATAGATTTCCGTTAGGCTCTACAATTGCATAGTCTACCTCATTTAAATCGAATATTCCCTGGTTTCTAAGAAGTACTTGGATATCTCCAACCCGAAAGCGCATTTTCTTTAGAACCTTATCCAATATTTTGCCATTCATGATGACGATTACAGGCTCACCTTCAATATACTTCGCAGCATATCTCCATTTCTGCGTAATGAGCTCCATGAAATATGCTAATATGGCCCAGGTTATTAGTCCAACCCAGTGTGGCCATGCCCTGCTGGATAAATCGACTGTTACTTCAGAAGCGATGGAACCTATGGTTATGCCAACAATATAATCAAAAAAGGTTAGCTGGCTGATTTGCTCCTTCCCCAATACTCTCGCAAAGATAAGAAGTGAGAAATAACTAATAATTGCCCTAACGATTACTACCAGACTCTCGTTCAATCGAATATACCTCCTTAAAAAACTACTATTATTATGATATAGAAACCATATTTTATCCCGGAGGCTCTATTTTCTTTTTGATACTCGATAAGCGCAACCCAACATCATGCCAATCCCAATAGCCTGGCAGCGCTTGTAAGGATAAAGCAGATGACAATCCCTGCTAAGGTAGGGACCAGAAACGATATTGCGGTCCACTTAAAGCTCCCGGATTCTTTGCGAATCGTTAGACAGGTCGTTCCACAGGGCCAGTGCATCAGTGAGAACAGCATTGTGCATACCGCTGTGAGCCAGGTCCAGCCGTGTGCTACGAGAAGCTCCTTCAGCTGTCCCAGACTATCCAGCTCCAGAAGATTCCCGGTTGCCGTATAGCTCATGATTATTATTGGAACAACAATCTCGTTCGCCGGAAAGCCAAGGATAAATGCCATCAGGATATAGCCGTCGAGGCCGATTAGCTTTGCAAAGGGATCTAAGAAACCGGCACAGTGGGACAGAACACTGAGGTTACCCACATAGATGTTTGCCATTACCCATAGGATGATTCCGGATGGAATAGCAATAACAATTGCTCTGCTAAGAACAAATAGAGTCCGGTCAAAGATAGATCTTACGATTACTCTTCCGATCTGAGGCTTTCGATAGGGAGGAAGCTCCAGGGTGAAGGAGGAGGGAAGCCCCTTTAATATGGTCTTGGACAATAGCTTCGAGATCAATAAGGTCATCACGATTCCCAGAACGAGGAAGGAGGTTAGTAGTAAGGCAGATACTACCGATTGTAAGGGTCCGGGGATGATACCCGCAAAGAACATAGTGATAATGGCGATCAGAGTCGGAAATCGGCCATTGCATGGAACAAAGTTATTCGTTATCATGGCGATTAGCCGTTCTCTTGGTGAGTCTATGATTCTGCAGCCGATAATACCGGCTGCGTTACATCCGAAGCCCATACACATACAGAGGGCCTGTTTGCCGTGTGCACAGGCTTTCTTAAAGTATTTATCCAGATTAAAGGCAACTCTTGGCAGGTATCCCAAATCCTCCAGGAGAGTGAACAGGGGAAAGAAAATCGCCATGGGCGGGAGCATGACAGAAACCACCCATGCCAAGGTCCGATAGATACCCATGACAAATAAGCCATGGACCCATGCCGGGGCACCGGCCCAGGTACAGAACTCAGTCAAACGATCCTCAACCCAAAAGAGTGCATCAGAAATTATCCTGGAGGGATAATTGGCTCCGGTGATCGTAATCCATAGGATAAGCCCCAGAAGTCCGATCATAATAGGAAGCCCAAAGATTTTAGAGGTAAGGATACGATCAATATTTCGGTCAGTCTGATTATATTTGTTATTGTGATAGGTGACCACCGGCTTGCAGATGCGAGATGCTGTTGCTACCAGCTTCGATACCAGCTTATCACGGAATAGCTCCTGGTCAATTCCTGCCTCCTTAAGGATATTCCGTGCTTTGTCTAGGCTTGTAGCTAAACTTTCAATGGATAGTAAGTTGTAACCCAGATCTGTTTCTAAGGAATGCAGCAGTGTTTCCTCTCCTTCCAGTAGCTTTATGGATACCCATCTGCTGCTTAGCGTGTCCTTCACAAGCTCCTTTACGACCGGCTCAAGGATCCGGATTGCCGCCTCAATCGTCTCCTCATATGCGATTTGTATTGGAGTATACTCTGCCAAATGATTCGTAACTTCATATACCGCATCCATCAGAGCATCCAGGCCCTCACCGCTTCTGGCGCTGGTGCCAATGACAGGAACACCGAGTCCTTCCGATAGCTTCTTCAGATCTATATGGATTTTTTTCCTTTTTGCTTCATCAAGCAGATTAATACAGACCACGACCTTCGAGGTGATTTCGAGGGTTTGCAGAACCAGATTCAGATTTCGTTCCAGACAGGTGGCATCGGCTACGATCACCGTCGCATCAGGCTTACCAAAACAGATAAAATCACGGGCTACCTCTTCCTCCTCAGAATTTGCCATCAGAGAGTAGGTGCCGGGAATATCAACTAAGATGAACTCCGCATCCTTATGCCTGCATTTCCCCTTAGCATTGGACACTGTTTTACCCGGCCAGTTCCCGGTATGTTGATTCATGCCGGTCAGACGATTAAATAAGGTGCTTTTCCCTACATTGGGATTGCCTCCCAGGGCAATTATTTTGACATCCGTACCGGAATGCTCCAGCTTCAGGTCATTTTCAAACACACCGATTCCTGTTGACTGGCTTGTAAGTCCCATAATATAATCCTCCTAACTCTATGTATCACCATGAGTAGGCAGCTTCCCAAACAGGCATAGATCGATATACCCATATACCCATATACCCAGATACCCATATACCCAGATACCCATATGCTTATATGCCCGCTCATGGTTTATTTCATTATATTGCCTCTACCAGAATTCTTGATGCCTCTTCCTTCCGTAAGGCGATGACAGCGCCTCGGATCTCATAAGCAACGGGATCCCCGGAGGGGCTTTTTTGCAGGGCTTCGACCTCAGTATCCGAGATCAGGCCGAGATCCAGCATCCTTCTCCGACTAATTCCGTTCGAGGTAAGAGAGATCACTTTAGCCTTCCTTCCGATGGGTAAGGAGCTAAGCGGGATGAATTTATCTTCCATAACAGCAGCCTCCTAAACTGACAGATTACCGATTCTTTTGATGAAAGTAAGTTGGGGGTTATAAAGTTTCCCTACACTAACATATGTTAAATATTTCAGGATGTTACGCATATAAATGAAATTAGAAGAAGCAGCTAAGGTTGAGTGCTCATGGCAAATAAAGATTTTCATACAGTACGCGGGTATCAGCTTCTGGAACAGAATAAAAGGCATCTGACCTCTGCCATGGAAGATTATTTGGAGATGATCTACAGAAACAGTAGGGAGGATGGATACCTGAGGATTGGTCAGCTTGCGGAGTTACTCCATGTACGGGCTCCGTCGGCCTCGAAAATGGTACAAAGACTGAGTGAGCTG
Organism: Bacillota bacterium; assembly: GCA_023435645.1. Taxonomy (GTDB): domain Bacteria; phylum Bacillota; class Clostridia; order Lachnospirales; family Lachnospiraceae; genus Mobilitalea. The sequence continues at coordinate 16,854 of JAEYRK010000095.1, read as the reverse complement.
GGATTATTGAAATTTAAAAAGTATGGCATTATCATGCTGAGCGAAAATGGGAAGGAGATTGGAAAATACCTGTTGGAACGACACAGACTCCTAGAGAATTTTTTGAGACTATTAGGCTGTGAAGAGAATTTACTGGAGCTGACAGAGCTGATGGAGCATGCGATTAATGAAGAATTGCTGAGAAGTCTGCAGGTGCTGACCGACTTCTTTATGGAGAATGAGGATGTAATGAAAAAATACAGTGAGTACAGTATGAATTGTAATTTGTGAGTAATAGATGGCTGGAGGACATGCTTATCAATGAATATCACAATCAAATATCTCAATCAAATATCACAATCTTAGGCTTTCCTTCCTTGATTTCTGGGAAAAGAGTGATAGAATAAGGTATACTGAGATTATGATTGTCTTAGATGTAAAATTATGGTAAACTAATGTTTATCCATATACAAAAAACTTACGCAAAAGGAAGAAGAAACAATGATTTATTCTATTCTGGAAGTTCCAAATGAAAAACTCATATCCTTAATCGGAATCATTTTCGCATTTACGATAACCTGCCTCATGCTTTACCGGTTCGGTAAGCTGCTACCCAGGGATGCGGGAAGGGAATTTGCCCATGATGGCAAATTATCTGCCGGAAAACCGAGAGGTGCCGGCTTCTTGTTTATCATCGCGTTAATTATCTCGTCAGCTATCTTTATTAAGCTCGAACGAGAATTTATTGTGTATTTGGTATATGTAGCGGCAGCAATGATGACAGGATTTCTGGATGATTGCGCAAAAGCACCCTGGGGGGAATATAAGAAGGGCATTTTGGATTTAATCATCGCACTTATGGTTGCGATATCCTATCTACAGTTTAACACCAGTACCATAACGATTGAGCTGATCGGAAAAAGTATCGTGCTTCCGCCTGTCCTATTTGTGATTGGTACGATTGTACTGGTGTGGACCTCAATCAATGTCACAAATTGCTCCGATGGGGTGGATGGTTTATCGGGACTATTGGCAATTGCCTCTTTGATGACCATATTCATGATCAATTATCTGAAGGGGCAAAATAGGGAATTTAATTATTTGATTATACTATTCTCCATGAGTCTACTGGCCTACCTCTGGTATAACATAACACCCAGCATCATGATCATGGGAGATGCGGGCTCCAGAGCCATGGGATTATTTATCAGCATAGCCATACTGAAGACTGGAAGCCCCTTGTTATTCATACCCGTGGCTTTTGTCCTGATACTGGACGGAGGTCTGGGGCTCTTGAAGGTTTCTTTGCTTCGCTTTTTGAAGATAAGAATCCTAAAGGAGGTCAGAACCCCACTTCATGATCATGTAAGAAAGGTGTGGGGATGGTCAAATACCCAGGTCGTATTCCGATTTGCAACGGTCCAGATTCTAATCTCTATCGCAGTAATCTATATGATATTATTAAGGTATTAAGAGATGCTATGGGATTTAATAAATGAAATTAATAGAAAATATATTAAATAATGGAACCATTGATACTTTATCCACGTCTAACTAGTGCAAAACAAAATACAGATAAGAGGTGGATGTTATGAAGAAAAACATGATTGCAAAAGTAATGGTAGTTATTATGATGATGGTTCTGCTGGCCGGATGCCAATCCTCGGGAGCTGTTTTAAAATCCCCGGATGGACAGAAGGATCCCATAGGCAAGGATGACAGTAATGCTGTAATAGAGGATACGAAAGAAGCCGATCAGGATGCGAAGGAAGAGGAAGAGGCAGCAAAGGAAGAGGGCGGCTTACAACCGGTCAACCAAGGGATAACAGTGAATCAGATCCCCTTCGAAGTAATTGATGTACTGACTCTTTCTGAACAGATGATGAATGATATAGAAGCATTAAAGGTTCAGTATGGTTATGAATTCTGGCAGCAGGAGGATAATTCCTTCCTTATCCTGATCAGCTCAGGAGAGAAGATGACCGGAGGCTATGGTCTAGAGGTAGAAGCAATCGAGGACAACGAAGGTAAAACCTATATTTATATTAAGGAAACTGACCCGGAGGGTGATATGAATTTACAGGCCATCACCTATCCCTTCGTAGTGATCAAAGCAGCTGGTATTACGGATCAGTTCGTCATCCTCAATCAGGACCAGAATGAGCTTCCCCGTATGGAAGCGGTGGAACAGCCTGCCGATGAAGCTGGTGGCGTATTTGATACCGTTCTTAGGCTGAGTGAGGATTTTGAAAACCCTGTGATCGGGATTTATCAAGGGCAGATAGACAGTCACTCCATCGAGGTATTGGTAGGAGAGGAGTACTTGACCTTCTCTGCAGATGATATCGGTCAATTCTTAAAAGGCATTAAGATCGGTGATAAGGTAGAGATTACAAGAACAATTTCACCTTCAGACCAGGTATTGGTGGAGAGTATAACAAAGGTAAAATAATACTGGAATGATTGATAGAGAAGTAATTTCATAAGGTGAACAAGAAAGCCTGATTATTAAATATCGGGCTTTCTTTTATTGGAGGCCTATATCACTTCATTAACACAACACCTAATCTGTTCTGATCTGGGTTTATTGCTATACTAAGGTGTTTCTATTGCTGATCGTGAACGTCTATTTGCATTGCAGCCCGCTGATTGACATGGTATGGATGCTGTGCCTTGTAATCCTTGTATGATTTGTATGTAAAAAGTAAGTATTATAGCATTGCAGCTGCTTTACAGCTGATAGCATCCGGTCTAAGGAGCAGCTGCAGTGCGTATTACAGATCAAAATAGGTGACCGCTTTAGATGGCTCCCTATAGTCATAGTTCGATACAATAATAACTGTTTTTGGTCTATCGAAATGAATCACCTTTTCCTGGCCGATATATAGAGCGACATGATTAATCACACCAAACCTCCGATAGAAGATCAGATCACCCGGTTGAATTTGGTTCATGGGAATTACCCTGCCGCTTTTCGCCTGGAGTCTTATGGTCCGTGGAAGGAACATGCTTTTTGCCTTAAAAATAGTCTGTATGAAACCGGAACAGTCATCCCCCTTCGTCGGACTGACACCTCCATCTTCATAAAATTTGTTCTCGAACTGCATGGCATATTGGATCAGCTCTCTTCTTAGGAAGAAGGTGTCCTTATTCGGACTGCTTCGTACCGTAGCAGCAATCGATGGAGTGTATGGTATTTTGATATATCTTGACTTCATAAGCTTATGCTCCCCTCTTATTTCCTCCCGGTATACTTCCATCGGCCTTCTTAACCTTAGTGGTTTTGATCCAGGCGGATATACCTATTATTTTTGCTCATAGCATCACCATTTCCCCGGTGGTGGGACTTTTTTGATATTATTTTATGTAATTTTACAATAAAGGTGACAAAATGACATATCTATGCTACTTGACAATATAGAGTAGTGATGCTATTCTGTTGGAGCTGCAGACGGAACAGGTGATCTGTCCCGCCTGTGGTAAAGAGCATGACCTGGACTATCCGAAGTGCCCTTACTGCAGATATAAAGCCGAATAGGGATCATGGGTCAGAGATATAGTTGAGCTTAGGAATAAGGATACCTATAAGGAGGATTACATTAGAGGAGGAGTACTATGAACTATACCTTACTGGAAAAGGTCATATGTGATATCGTGAAGGAGGAGCAGATTAAGCTTGGGTATGAAAAGGAAACCATACGGCTGTATTTTCCGATGAGCTCCCTAGTGAATATTCTGGAGGAGGATCTATCGGATACCGAAAGCCTCGATGAGGTACTGAGGGACTTTATTACAGCGCTCGGAGATAAGCTGGGAAGCCTTGAGATATCCCATAAGGGAGACAGATACTGTATTCTTATACCACCGGAGGGGGCAGCCTATGTACATGAGAGCTATGAGGATAATCCTTTCCTAACCACCTTTATCCGAGCAGTCAGTCAGCATGGCTGTAGTCTGGAACGCCTGCTTGAGATCTTTCGCGCTTACTCTGACCATGTGATATGTGAGAAGAGCCGGACGGAGGAGTTTGATTATGTCCTTTATTTTGGAGAGGACAATTCGGACGATTATCGGTATTGTATTAGATTTGAAGGCGAGCATACAACCTATCACAGATTTTTGCCCAGAGATTATGAGCAACTGTATCAGTAGGGCTAGAGTATAGCTACTGTAAGCAGGCCATTCATAGAAGGAAGGGCCCTGGATTCTATTCTGCAAGGAAGACAGCAGTCATAGGATCCGGGGCCCTTATAAATTTTATACCAGTGCGTCATTACCGGTTTCACCGGTACGGATACGAATTGCGTTTTCTACATGATAGATAAAGATTTTGCCGTCTCCGATTTCCCCGGAGCGGGAGCTTTCATAGATAATATTGGTGACCTTCTCAACATCCTCATCCTTAACGATCAGATCGATCATGACCTTCGGAATCAGGTCCATTTGAAATTTCTCTCCCCGCCAGGCCTGAACGATACCCTTCTGTGTTCCTTGGCCCATTACATCGGAGATAATGATACCGCGGTAGCTATCCGTATTTGACAGGCCGGTCCGGACGGCGCTTAACTTATCCGGCTGAATAATTGCCTTAATATGCTTCATACTATATCCCTCCATTTTCTTGCTATTGCGTATGATTAATATATCTTAACCTTCTTGTTATCTACCTTATCCACATTAATATCCTTGGCTATAACAGAATAGGACTGCTTCTTACTGGCAAATTCAGGGTAAGCCATATTGCCATGCTCATGAATATCGAGGCCTTCAATTTCTTCCTTCACGGAGACTCTGACACCGATGGTTATCTTAATCAGGTACCAGACAGCAAGGGAGGATACAAATACAAATCCACCGACACATACAACGCCTAACAGCTGAACACCTAACAGCTTGAACCCACCGCCATAGAAAAGACCATTTCCGGTTGAGACTCCGGCAATCCCGTCCTGTGCAAATAAGCCGACTGCCAGGGTTCCGAAAATACCGTTACACAGATGAACAGCGATTGCACCGACAGGATCATCCAGCTTAAGCTTATCGATGAGGATTACAGCAAATACCACCAGCACACCGGCAATTGCACCTATGATTAGTGAAGCGGTAACATCAACAAAGGCACAGGAGCCAGTGATCGCTACAAGACCTGCTAGAACACCGTTGACCGTCATACCAAGGTCGGGCTTTCCTACAACGATCCAGGAGGTAGCAGTTGCAGTCAGTGCTGCGATAACTGCAGCAGTATTCGTTGTCATTACTATATGGGAGATTGCACCTGCATCTGCAGCCATGGTAGAGCCGGGATTGAAACCGAACCAGCCCAGCCACAGAACAAACAGACCGATGACTGCCAAACTCATATTGTGGCCCGGGATGGGGTTGATCTTACCATCCTTCGTGTATTTACCAACTCTGGGACCCAGGACGATAACACCTGCTAAAGCAGCCCAGCCTCCAACGGAGTGAACGACTGTGTCACCTGCGAAATCGAAGAAGCCCATTTGTGCAAGGAAGCCTCCGCCCCAGATCCAGTGTCCTACTACAGGATAGATGAATAAAGTTAAGAGAAAAGAAAATACAATGAAGGAAATATACTTAATTCTTTCGGCTACTGCGCCGGAAACAATGGTGGCAGCAGTTCCACAAAATACCAACTGGAAGAAGAACTTTGCATAGAAGGGTATTCCGGTCCAGCTAAGAGCGGAATACGCACCAGTGTAGGCATCCCCTACCGCAGGTGAATTATCCGCACCGGACAGCATAAATAATCCCTTTAATCCCACAAACCCATTCCCGTCTCCAAACATAAGACCGAAACCTAGGGTTAAAAACCCCAAAGATGAAACCGCAAATACAATCAAGTTTTTTGATAAAATATTCGTTGCGTTTTTGGATCTTGCAAAGCCTGACTCAACGCAGGCAAAGCCCATGTTCATAAAAAACACTAACATACCACAGATCAAAACCCATAAAGTGTCTATCGTTACCTTTAAGTCCATACCTATCCCTCTCTTTTCAATAGAATTAAATTTGGCGCTCAGACCCATAAGTCTAAACGCCATCGTTCATAAAAACATTATTATATTCTAAACAACACTCTGCGCAGAGTCTTGAATTAAAAAAAGACGTTTGGCAATTTGCCTAACGTCTCTGTTCATGGAGAGATTATATAATATTGCTATTCAATTGTCAATTAGGAAAAAAGTATAAAAATTACTAAAAATTTCTTTAAAAAACTGGTTGTATTTTATTTTTTGCACAATTCTCATGTTTACAATTCAAGAATAGCAGGAAAGAGATTCTGTAAAAAGATGGGTCTGGTTAAAAAAATGTAAGCACAAGGTAAAACCTTGAAATGAACCTATGTGTACCTGTTTAACGATGGAATTTTAGGGTGGCATCCCGGACGAACCTGTGTTAAGATATGGAAAAGCTATGATAGGGGGAGTGACCATGGAGGATCAATATTTGATCAACTACTATAACAATTATGACGAAGATGGCCGTCTCTTAAGGAAATACTGAAGCAATTGATCTGGTGGAGCATAATGTAGAGATCTTTCGGAGCAAGATCACAGAGGGCATGAAGGTGAATATTAGACAGGGAAATGCCTGTGATTTAGGCTGCTTTGAGGACAACAGCTTTGATGTCACGCTGGTACTTGGACCCTTGTACCACCTTTTTGACGAGGAGGAGAAACGGAAGGCGATCTCTGAAGCACTACGGGTGACAAAGCCCGGCGGACTTCTCTATATTGCATTTATCATGAATGATGCAGTCATCCTTAACTGGGGTTTAAAGGCCGGTAATTTGGCGAAGGGAATTCAGGAGGGAATGATCACCGAGGATTTTCATTGTGCGGGGGTACCCGAGATGATCTTTGAGATGACAACAGTGAAGGAGATCTATGAGCTGATGCATAATTTTCCGGTAGAAAAGCTTCACATGGTGGCCGCGGATGGAGTGACAAATCATTTTCGGGAAGTGATCGAGGCTGCGGAGGAGGAGCTATTCGAGGCCTGGCTTAGGTATCATGATTATACCTGTGAACGGGAGGATTTAATTGGCTTCAGTAATCATGTGCTGTATATAGGAAGAAAGAGTGAGAACCGCTGAGGAAAGAACAAGGGAAGAGACTTAAGCTTATTTATGTAATAAGCTTGAGGTAGCTGATCATGCAAGCATTGTGATAATATGATGGAAAGACTATGAAGGGAGACCGTTAGGATGACACCTGCTATATGATAAGGATTATTCAACTGATTATGGATTGAGAATAAGCCGATACCATCGGTTTAATTTGGCATACCCTGAAAATGCCGGAGGTATGTCACTTAGTCATGGGCAGGTAGAAGCAGGTTAAACGGTCTTAATGTAAGGAAATTCTTTCATACCATCACGAACGAAATAATTCTAGACACCGAATCTATTCTAGGATTTGAATTGCTGATCAAACAGTAAAAATTTTTCAAAGCATTCATCCAAGGACAGAGCTTTATGAGAAGGAGTGTGTGCATATCGTCGGCTTCATAGGAAGGGAATCGTTGGATTTTGCTTTCAGGGTGAAGGGCTTCGAGAGGGAGATGGAGGAAAGAATGGGCATCGGACTGTAGGAAGGATAGCTTCTTATAGTCTTTTTTTATTCCTTTGCATGAAGGATTGATTGAATTCCTGAATAAACAATTTAAACTCCCTGCCTGAACAAAACAATGGGAGAGAAGAAAAATGAAAGATTTATATGTCAATGGTGTAAAAAAATATATGGATGCAACGCTGGTTCTGAAAAACATCACCTTCTTGGTCAATGAAGGGGAGAAGGTGGGGATCGTAGGAGAGAACGGAAGCGGAAAGAGTACAATATTGAAGCTGATCGCAGGGGTGTTACCCTTCCATTACTGCATCGGCTATCCGGGTGCTACCTCTCCCGGATATGATGAGGGCTGGATTGTCTATCCGAAGGATTCTACCTGTGCTTATCTGGAACAAATTCCTGAATATGCAGATGGTATGACGGTTCTCGATGTCCTTAATCAGGCCTTTTGTGAGATCCATGAGCTTGAGCGTGAACTGCGGATACTGGAGGAGGAAATGAAGAATCTGGAGGGGGTAGAGCTGGATCGGGTATTAAACCGTTACAGCATACTAACCCAGAACTATGAGGTGAAGGGCGGCTATGAAACCGTGGAGAAGCTGGGTAGGGTCTGTAAGGGCCTAAAGTTTGAGGAAAGCTTTCTGAGGAAGGAATTTAGTCTCCTTAGTGGAGGAGAGAAAACGACCGTCATCCTTGGTAAGCTCCTGATCGATAATCCGGACATCCTCCTGTTAGATGAGCCTACGAACCATCTGGATATGGATTCTGTGGAATGGCTGGAGGGGTACCTTAAGAGCTATAAGGGAATGGTGATCATTGTATCCCATGACCGGTATTTCTTAGATCATGTGGTTACGAAGATCATTGAGATCGAGGATAAGGAATGCATGACCTACCGGGGCAATTACTCGGATTATGTCCGTAAGAAGGAGGAGATGCTCCGGGTCCAATATGATAACTACCGGGACCAGCAAAAGAAGATTAATGGGATGGAAAAATCCGTGAAGGAGCTAAGGGACTGGGCCATGAGAGCGGACAATAATAAGTTCTTTCAAAGAGCTGCCAGTATGCAGATTAAGCTGGATAAAATGGAACGGATAGAGAGACCCGTCTTTGAAAAGAAGAATATGCGACTGAGCTTTCATACCACGGAGCGATCCGGCAACATTACCATCAAAGCGTTAGACTTGTCAAAGAGCTTTGAGGATAAAATAATCTTTCGGGATGCAGATCTGGTAGTAAACTACGGGGAGCGGGTGGCACTGATCGGTCCCAATGGCTGTGGTAAAACCACCTTCTTAAGGCTACTTCTACAGGAAGAGAAGCCGGATGCCGGAGTGATTGAGCTGGGAGCAAATGTGATGGCCGCCTATCTGCCCCAGAGGATTACCTTCTCCGATGAGGAGCTGACGGTACTGGATTGCTTTCGTGAGGATAAGTACATTCTGGAGGGGAAGGCAAGAGAATACCTTGCCAAGTACATGTTCTACGGCAGCAATGTCTACAAGAAGGTTAGACATCTATCCGGTGGGGAGCGGATCCGGTTGAAGCTGGCAAAGCTGCTATATGAGGATATCAATCTTCTGATCCTGGATGAGCCTACGAATCATCTGGATACTGCTTCAATTGAGACCATAGAAGAAGCGTTAACCGGCTTTAAGGGAACGATATTCTTCATCTCCCATGACCGCTACTTCATCAATAAGCTTGGGGAGAGAGTCATTGCAGTAGAAGATTTTGGGTTCAAGAGCTATGAGGGGAATTATGACGCGTATAAGAAGGGGAAGGAAGAGACAGCGCTAGGACAGAGGATAGAGCCATTAACAGCTGCACCATCCAAAGGTAAGGCACAGCCTAAGCAACAGAGAGCCAGTGGAGAGGCTTATCCCAGGGCGGTTCAGAAAGCAGAGCTGGAAGAGAATATAGAACAGCTGGAACAGGCTATAAAAGATCTGGATCAGGCAATGAGTGAACCGGAAATTGCTTATGAGGAGCTGAATACACTCTATACCCGCAGAGAGGAAATGGCTAGGGAGCTGGATTCCCTGATGGAGCTATGGATGAGTTTAGAATAAGTAGATTAATAAATCAAAAGTATTGATTGACAGGATTAACCACCCTGTGTATAATACCCCTACTTACAGAAAAAACAGCTTTGATTAGCCAAATAGTTAATCAAAGTTGAAGAAAAGAGGGGGATTATGAACCTAAAGGTTTTGCGTAGTACTCTAAAGAAGAACCTGTTAATGAAGTATCGGGCATATCCCAAGGACTTTTTCATCGGGAATGTCTTGACCGGATTTTATACTGCACTGGGGGCTTACATGATGTATCAGCTGATGTTTGCGAAGAAGCTTTCACCAAGCTTCGCTCAGTTCACCGGAACCAGTGATTATATGAGCTATGTAATTGTTGGAAGCTTGACCTATTTGTTTGTTGTCAGAACCTGCCTGAACGTCAGCAGAAGCCTGATTACAGAGCTCAGGGAAGGAACTCTGGAGAGCCTTATGCTGGCACCCTTCCGACGGGTTGAGTACTTCCTCGGTAATATGCTGGTTCAAACGGTTACCACAACGGTGGAGATTCTCATATCCCTTCTTGTTGCTATCCCCTTTGGTATTAACTTCAGCCATTTCAATCTGACGGGATTTGTGGGGGCTGCAATCATTTCTCTTTATGCTTATTTCGGGGTGTCCATGATATTGGGTGTAATCATGCTCTACACCCGGGATACCTATATATCACAAAACACCTTATTTGCATTCCTATTCCTGGTATGTGGAATTACCTTTCCTCCGCAGTATCTGCCCGGCTGGTTAAGAATGATTGGCGGACTGATTCCGATTACACAGTCCGTCACATTGATCCGTAATTCAACGCTTCTGGATAAGGGCTTTCTTGAACAGCTTCCTTTGCTGTTTAGGACCTTTCTCTTAAGCTCGGTATATATTCTGTCAGGCTTTCTCTTAATGAAAAGATGTGAAGAGACTGCCCTGGAGAAGATTCATGGTTAAACGATAATAAATCGGGCCGCCATGAAAGCGGCGGAATGGAGGACAAGATGATCAAAGCAGAGCACCTGCAAAAAACATATCATGTAAAAGAGGGAAAAGGATTATTCCGGGCAAAGAGAAAGGTCGAGGCGGTTAAGGACATCTCCCTGCAGATAGAAAAGGGTAAGATTGTCGGCCTGCTGGGAATTAACGGGGCCGGTAAAACAACCACCATCAAGATGCTTACTACTTTATTAGCACCAACGGCAGGTACATATCTTATGGATGATATGGATGCTGTGAAGTATCCGCAGGAGATTAAGAAGCGGATTAATATGATAGCCGGAGGGGAAAGAATGATCTACTGGCGACTCACGGCATTTGAAAATCTATGGTATTATGGGCAGATCTACAATGTACCAAACCATATACTTAAGGACAGGATCAGTGAGCTTCTGGAGCTGGTTGGACTGGAGGGTAAGCAGAACCTGCCGGTGGAGACCTTCTCTAAGGGTATGAAACAGAGGCTCCAGATTGCCAGAGGGCTGATCAATGATCCTGAATATCTGTTTTTAGATGAGCCAACCATCGGACTGGATGCAGTGGTCTCAATGGAGCTTAGAAATCATATCAGGTATCTGGCGAAGGAGAAAAATAAGGGTATTTTGCTTACCTCTCATTATATGAGGGAGATAGAGGAGCTTTGTGATTATATCTATATTATGCATGATGGAAGCTTGATCCGACAGGGCACAGTGAAGGAGCTGGCAGCGGATGCGTTCAACCGAACATTTTATTCCCTTAAGCTTTATATCCAGAACGAGGAGATACTCCATCAGCTGGAAAGCCGACTACATAGCTTTGATCCTTCTGTAACAATAAGCTGTGCTGGAGAGGGGATTGCGATTACCAGCAAACAGAATATTTCACTGGAGCTGTCAAGAATATGTGCGGAAGAAGGATACTTAATAAAAGAGATGTATGAGAAGGAACCGGAGCTTGAAGATACGATAATTAAGCTGGCCAAGGAGGTTAGCGCATGAGGGCATTCTATCAAACCTTAATAGCGGAGATCGTGAAGCAACACAAGAACTATTTCCATTCGAAAACAATCTACATCTCACTGTTTCTCTGGCCAATTTTAAGCTTTATCACCTCATATTACAGCTTCAAGCCCTTTGAACTGTCAGAAAGCAGAGTGGTTTACATTACTCCTGCCAATATGGTAGTATATTTATTATTAGGTTATATGTGCATGAGTTTTTTCAGATCCTTGGTCCAATCAGCCTGGAGATTTTCCTTTGAGAGAATTAGTGGAACCCTGGAATTGATTTTCCTTTCGCCGGGCAGCAGGATTGCAGTTCTGCTGGGAAATGCAGTGTCATCACTTTTTGAAAGTGTATTTGTCATGGTGGTTTTCACGGTCTCTCTACTGATCGTAAAGTCAGATGTAGTAGATATCAACGGGGTTTCCTGTGCAGCTGTGCTTCTCCTGACAACATTAATGGCAATCATCTGGGGAATGTTTCTGAACTCCCTGTTTCTGTTCTCCAGGGATTCGGGCTTTCTGTATACTGTATTGGAAGAGCCGATGGAGATCTTCTCTGGTGTGAAGGTTCCGACTACCCTATTCCCGGTATGGGCGAAAGCAATCAGCGTGATATTTCCGCTGACCTATGCCATAGAAGCGGTCAGAAGAGTAATGCTGCAGGGAAGCTCCCTGTATGAGGTACGTGGCTTCTTTGTGACGAGCATTCTGATTATAGCAATTCTATTAGTAGCAGTCGTTGTAATACTCAATAAGGTGGAAAAGCATATGCGCAGGACAGGTAATATCACTTTATTCTAGGAGAGCTGCATGAATATCGGATTTTATAAGGATGAGGAAGTTAATGGGGAGTTTATGTTTTCTCCCCTTTTTGAGATGCTTGCATCGATGCATGTCATTGTAAAGCCTGAGCATCACCTGGACCGTATGAAATGGATGGAGAAGCTGATGTGTGAGATATCAGGTGAACTTTTGGAGGAGATAAGAGCACTGAGTACCATCACTGATCAATGGAATATAATCATGGACTTTGCTGTTATCAGTCCGTTTATAGAGCTTCCCATCCCGGAAGCATTGATACAATTAGAGGAGCTGCCACTCTATCGTATCAATAAGATATTCAGGGTCTACGGCAGAAGTGTGGATAAGCATGAGAAAAGCAGAATAATAAAGGTAATGAAGGATTATTATGACTCGGTGTTCCACCATGAGATACTATATCTGCAGCCCTTTCTGATCAGGCTCTTAAGAAAGGAACTGGAATCCTGCAGGAGGGACGGATTGCTGCCTAGAATTGGTGGATATCATGACAGACTGAAGTGGAATGGAGCAGAAATTGTATTCCATAAAAGAAGAGAATACCATTACGCTGTAAAGGACCTGTATAAAATAGTGATCACTGCCAGTACTTACCTAAGCCCGCACTTGATGATGTATGAGAACAGTGGCATATTATACTTAACAATGCTGGTGGCAGTGGAGGAGAAGAAGGATACTGTTCCTGAGGATTTGGTAATCCTTCTGAAGGCTTTGTATGGTCTGAATGTTAATACCATCGATTTTATTCCATATACCTTATCAGAATTTATTATGCGTTAAGTTTATAGGGTCTCTTGTATCTACATGGTTAGAATCAGCCCCTATTCTTGCGGAAGGTCTGCTTATTATTCCCCGCATAGGGTTATTCAGTTACATTGATAGTACACCGGAGCTTGATGCCATCCTCTGTGACATAGATATAAGCCCGGCCTTTGCTTACTGCGGTTACAGCTCCGTTCTCGCTTACGGTAGCAACATTGACATTACTGGTGGACCAGACAGGAGAATTACCGGAGGATACCGTGGCGGACAGCCGGGCCGATGAGCCCTTCTTTAAGGTGAGATCCGTCTGGCTTAAGGTGATGGTGGGTTGCTTTACGATGACCTCACAGCGGCTCTCCACCCCGTCCACTGTTGCTGTTATGATTGCGGTACCGTGCTTCATTGCTGTTATGGTTCCATCTCCATCCACAACCGCCACACTCTTCTTATTAGTTTTCCAGGTGGGGTTGATGCCGGAGGATACGGCTGCATTGAGCTTATAGGTATTACCACGGAAAAGCGTAACCTTTGTCGTACTGAGCTTAATGCTTGGTTTTTTTACTATTAACTTGCAGGTAGCAGAGCTTCCGTCTGAAGAGGCTGTGATCGTAGTTTCCCCCGGCTTTAAGGCAGTGATTTTACCGTGTTCATCGATGGTTGCGATGCTTTTCTTACTGCTTTTCCAGGCGACAGGGGATTTGTTTGAGGTAGTTGCTGTAAGGGTAAGTGAGCCGCCCCGTTCCATGGACGCACTGGTTTTACTGATTGTTACCTTTGTCTTATTGACAGTCACCTTACAGGAGGCCTCCCCTTTCTTTATCTTCGCAGTAATCACAGCAGTTCCGGATTTTTTGGCGGTCACCTTACCGTAGGTATTTACACTTGCTACGGAGGAGTTACTGCTTTTCCAGGTTGGAAGGGTAAGGTCAGAGGTCACTGCAATCAGATAGAATTCATCACGGATCGATAGATTGGCGTTGTACTGGGAGAGAACGACGAATGAAAAACCTGTTGCGGCTTTGGCAGATGAGATAGTATTTCGTGGGGCATACGGTGATGTTGGAAGGATGATAGTACATAGAATAATGGTTATGAATTTCTTGAGCTTGGGCATAGCTTCCTCCAATCAAACAGCGAGGAATAATAGCCATATAATGGCAAAAGCAGACTTGCCTTCATTGTACCACTAGGATATTTGATATGTAAATTATATAAATCAATGAAAATAATGGGAAACTTTTGTGATATCGCCATAATAAAGATGGTAAAATCCGAAGATAAGAGTTATAATTAGACGGCTTGTGCTTGGAACGATATTAAGGAACTTATGGCCACTGTATAAGCATTGGTATAGCTATGATGTATCGCAAGAATTACCTATAATGATAAATAGATGAAGGAGAAATGATGCAATTTAGAGATCTAGATATTATAAAGCCAATATTAAGGGCATTGGAGGAAGAGGAATATGTGTCCCCCACACCTATCCAGGAGGAGGCTATCCCGGTCATATTAAGCGGAAGAGATCTGCTGGGATGTGCACAGACAGGGACGGGCAAGACCGCAGCCTTTGCAATACCCACACTGCAGCTACTGGAAAGGGACGGACTACGTAATGAGAAGCATAAAAAGATTCGTGCCTTGGTTGTAACTCCCACAAGGGAGCTTGCAATTCAAATATATGAAAGTTTCTGTACCTACGGAAAATATACAGGACTTAGATCCTGTGTGATCTTCGGGGGTGTCTCACAGAAGCCCCAGGAGGAGCTGCTGCAACAGGGTGTGGATATCCTGATTGCTACACCGGGCAGACTTCTTGACATGATGAATCAGAAGCTGGCAGATATCAGGGAGATTAAGCTGTTAATTCTGGATGAAGCGGACCGGATGCTCGACATGGGTTTTATCCATGATATGAAGAAAATTATTGCGAAGACACCTGCCAACAGACAGACACTCCTTTTCTCAGCAACTGTGCCACCCTCCATTGATGAAATGTCCAGGACAATCTTAACTAATCCCCGTAAGATAGCAGTAACACCTGTGTCCTCTACGGTAGATACCATACGGCAGGAGCTGTATTATGTTGATAAAGAGAATAAGAAGGAATTGTTGATTCACCTGCTGAAGGACAAGTCAATCACATCGGTTTTGATCTTTACCCGAACCAAACACGGTGCCGACAGAATCGTTCGTATCCTGGGGAAGGTGAAAATCAATGCGAAAGCAATTCATGGTGATAAATCCCAGGGTGCCAGACAGCAAGCCCTGAAGGATTTCAAAGAGAGAAGGCTTCGTATACTGATTGCAACCGACATAGCAGCCAGAGGGATAGACATTGATGAGCTATCCCATGTAATCAATTATGACCTGCCTAATATTTCAGAAACCTATGTTCATCGGATCGGAAGAACCGGTCGTGCCGGAATGGGCGGAACTGCCATATCCTTTTGTGATTTTGATGAGAAGGCACTGCTTGCCGATATAGAAAAGCTGATCGGAAAATCCATACCTGAGGTGAAGGAGCACCCCTATCCGCTTCTGAGAAATTATCCCGCAGAGAAGACGACACAGCCGAGACGAGCTCCTAAGCATGAGGAAGCTATAGCGCCGAAGTCAGCACCTAAAGCCAAGGGAAAAGGGACTGAACCGGAAAGGAACTCATCACAGAGGATAGCACAAAAGACAACACAAAAGACAGTACAGCAAAATTCAGTACAGCAAAAGACAGAACAACAGAAGACAGCGCAACAAAAGTCAGCGCAGCAAAAGCCAGGACAGCAAAAGTCAGCGCGACAATATTCAGCGCAGCTAAAGTCAGTACCACAAAAGTCAGCACCACAAAGAACTACTGAGAATAAGTCCTTGGAAGAGATGCCGTCAAGCGGATATGCTCCAAGTCAGACACAGCCAGCTGCTGATAGCAGGATAATAAGGGATTCGATACAGGGGATGGATTCTAAGTCCATCAGCGACAAGACCTCACAGAGGGGTAAAAAGCACTTCTGGTTTTTTAAGAAGAAATAACTCAACTGAAAGCAGCGGGAATCGTATCAATATAAAAAAGGGCGTGTTACAAACCAACTTAGGTTGGGATGCAATACGTCCTTTCTTCATATTTTCGATCCTTCAGTCTTGTTATCTTCCTGACTTTACAGGCTCAGTAAAGCCTTCACCACCTGCTCAAAGCCCATTCCATGGGAAGCCTTTACCAGTAGGGTATCATGATCCTGTAGAATAGCAGGCAAAGCCTCAATCAGTTCATCACGGGTCGCATAATAGTGGAGCGCTCCCTGGAAGGAGGAATGTCTAGCTCCCTCGAACATACTGCGGGATAGCTTACCGACACAGACCAGTAGGTCAACCTTCCTTGAAGCTGCATAAACACCTATCCCATGGTGGAGGGATAGCTCCTCCTCTCCCAGTTCAAACATATCTCCGAGAATGGCTACCTTCCGGGTGTCAGATGTATTCAAGAGATCAATGGCAGCCCTCATGGATACCGGATTGGCATTGTAGCAGTCATCAATGATGGTAAAATTTCCATGACGGATGATATTGCTCCGCCCCCCGGTCGGCTTCACGGCCTCTATTCCGGCCTGGATTTCATCTCCGGTTAAACCAAGTAAGGTACCAACTGCGGTGGCTGCGAGGGCATTCA
>JAEYRK010000050.1 GCA_023435645.1 Bacillota bacterium | reverse complement strand
AGGATGAAATGATTACACATGACATTAAGATAATTTGACCGGCTCTTTGTCTGTCACTCTATTACCTGCCATATATAAGTTATACCAGATAGTTTCTCATGTTCTTCAGTGCGGATTTCTCCAGACGGCTGACCTGAGCCTGGGAGATATTGATCTCCTTGGCGACCTCCATCTGGGTCTTTCCCTCGAAGAAACGCAACTTGATAATATTGTGCTCCCTCGGCGTCAGCTTCTCCATCGCTTCCTTTAAGGATATCTCCTCAATCCAGTTCTCCTCCCGATTCTTCTTATCGCTGACCTGATCCATGATATACAGGGCATCCCCACCCTCCACATAGACCGGATCATAAAGGGAAACCGGGCTCTGGATCGCATCCAGTGCGTATACAATATCCTCCTTGCTGATTCCGATCTCCTCAGCAATCTCACTGATGGTCGGCTCCTTCTCGTTCTTCTTCACCAGAGCTTCCTTCGCATATATCGCTTTGTAGGCAGTATCCCTAAGGGATCTGCTGACTCTGATTGCATTATTATCCCTCAAATATCTGCGAATTTCTCCGATGATCATGGGTACCGCATAAGTAGAGAATTTAACATTCTGTGTTATATCAAAATTATCAATTGCCTTCATCAATCCGATGCAGCCAATCTGAAATAAGTCATCTACATTTTCGTTACTATTGGAAAATCTCTGGATGATAGATAACACTAGTCTTAGGTTCCCTTTGATGTATAGCTCTCTCGCTTCCTTATCCCCGTTTAATATTCTTTGAAACAATTCATCCTTTTCACTGTTTTTCAACAATGGCAGCTTAGATGTATTTACACCGCAAATCTCAACCTTATAAAGAGCCATGACGAAACCTCCGAATCATTATCATTAACACGTCTGCATAATACCTGCGGCCACAGGAATGAATGCGCAGTTCTTGTGATTCGTGCTAATAAAATGATTCACTCATTACCACTTCTTTATACGATTTAGCGGGAAGAAATAATTACCAATATATATAATTGTTTATTCAAAACGTACCATTTCCTTTTTCAGTCTCTTAATAATCTTCTTCTCAAGCCTGGAGATATAGGACTGAGAAATACCAAGCAGGTCGGCAACCTCCTTCTGGGTTCTCTCATTCCCGTCATCTGTATTCAGACCAAATCTCAGGTCCACGATAATCCTCTCCCGCTCTGACAGCTTGGAAAGTGCTTTCCGTAAGAGCTTTCGGTCTACTTCCTCTTCAATGTTGCGGTAGATGACATCCTCTTCCGTACCCAGTATATCGGAAAGCAGCAGCTCGTTCCCATCCCAGTCAACATTCAAGGGTTCATCAATGGATACCTCCAGCTTGGTTTTATTATTCCGTCTCAGGTACATCAGAATCTCATTCTCGATGCAACGGGAGGCATAGGTGGCAAGCTTGATGTTCTTATCCGGATTAAAGGTATTGATTGCCTTGATTAATCCTATCGTTCCGATTGAGATTAAATCCTCCACTCCAACCCCAGTATTATCGAATTTCTTAGCTATGTAAACAACAAGTCTTAGGTTGTGCTCTACTAAGATCGCCTTCATCTCACCATCACGTTCCGTACCTAATTCGGCGATAACCTCAGCTTCCCTGACCGGATCCAACGGAGGTGGAAGTACCTCTGCACCACCGATATAGTGGATCTCTCCCTTTTGTCCGAATAGTATCGTCCTGATGTCCGGGATCATCCGAAACTGAAACTTGTTTTGTATTGATAACTTTAATAGCATGTTGACCTCCCATATTTCCTTCATTGCGTGCATCGGAATGTGAATTACTTTTGAATCACAAATCCATCTACAAAAGCTCCTTATGTAATATCACATGATATTCCTCTTTGGATGACAGACAGTTATCGCAGAAGGCTGCGGTAACACTCTCATTACAGATGGTTTCCTTCCCGGTATGGATGAATACCTTGTCAAGCTTTATGCCCAACAGCATCCCGCTTTTCCCAACAGACCGGTAAGGAATAAACCTAAGGTGCAGCATACTCTCTGTTCCGATATTCCAGCTTCCGGTATCCAGATCATTACCCTCCAGATAATGCTTCGCTGTTTCAAGATCCCTGGCAAATTCCGGTGTCATCAGGCCCTCCATTAATGAATTTTCTATCACCATGACCGGCCTGTGATAGATGGGGTCATGGAGACAATTACCGGTATCCATCAGCCCCCTGGTGTGTACGCTTTTGCCATCAAGCACCAGCTCCACCTCATAGGTTTCGATGGTGTTGCTCCGGTACCAGGATAGCAGACGGATTAACCATAAAGAAACCAGGGTGATGATAAGGATTGTTCCGCAGACAAACACCCAGGATACATTACTGAATAGAATTCCCTTCCCCAGCTGAACAAGGGATATGCTCAGGTTGGTCTGATAATAGATCGAATTCATAAGTCCACCTACAAAATATGTAATTAAATTCAATACGATGAATTGCTTCAGCAGATCCGTCAGCCGTAATCGGCCGAAGGCTGTAATAATCATCAATACTGCACCAGCTCCATATAGAATAACAACCTTTAAAATCATATTCAGCCACGGATACAGGCTGATGATTACTGTCATAAGGCCTCCGACTGCTGCGGCTGCTATCATTCTAAGGAAACTGCTGTTTTTACGGTTCACCTTCTTTAACAGGAGGATTAGAATAAAATCGAAACAGAAATTCAGGATAAATATAATATCCGGATATACCTCAAGATACAATTTTCACCTCCATTGGGTCGGGTAGTCATCCTCTGTATTTGATTACAATCGCACATTGATGATGTACATACCGATTATAACTTGTTTGGTTTCCATTTTATGTCAGTTTCTGTTGCCCCTTTCTTTGTTTTCATTTACATTTTATTACAGTTTTTGGTGATTTCTTATCTTTTGGTACAAAAAAAACTGTCAGATTATTCTTTCTCAAATAATCTGACAGCCTTAATCTCTTAAGTATAATGTTTTTTCTATGATTGCTACTGACGTCTCATAAGAAATTCGACAGAGCTTCAGGTATCCTTTATCTACTTATTGTGACGATTTTTCTGTAGGAATTCCGGAATCTTAATTCCGCCCGGATCTGTATTCGCATTGGTAGGTGTTTTTCCTGGCTGGCTAGTCACAGGTCTGCTGCTCGGATCGGTCTGGTAGGTAGACTGATAGGAGGGAGTCGGCTGACTGTAAGGGCTGCTAGCTGTAAAACTACGGTTAATGCTGACCTCCGGTTTGGATGGAGTATGTAAGGGTGAATTTGCGGGACGTCTTAGGAAATCCGGAGTCTTCACCAGCTCCTTACTTCTTCCGTCTAGTCCGGTAGCAATTACGGTAATGGTTGCTGTATCCGGTGTGGTATCATCATACATCGCACCGAAGATAATGTTCGCTGTATCACCGGATAATTCCTGTACTAGGGTTGCCGCTTCATTGGCTTCCACTAAGCTGATGTCACCGGAAATATTAATGATCACATGGGAGGCACCCTGGATGGTCGTCTCAAGGAGCGGACTGGTAATCGCCTGCTTCACAGCTTCCACGCATTTCTCATCACCGCTGCCCATTCCGATACCGATATGAGCAACTCCCTTGTCCTTCATTACTGTCTGAACATCGGCGAAATCAAGATTTATCAGACCGGGTACATTGATCAGGTCAGTAATACCCTGAACACCCTGCTGTAGCACCTCATCTGCCTTTCTTAAGGCATCGGGCATCGTGGTTCTACGGTCAACGATTTCAAGTAATTTATCATTCGGAATAACGATTAAGGTATCCACATGCTCCTTCAGACGTTCAATTCCACTGACTGCATTGGCCATACGCTGCTTTGCTTCAAATTTGAAGGGCTTGGTTACGATACCAACAGTCAGGATCCCCATCTCCTTAGCAATCTGAGCTACGATCGGAGCAGCACCGGTTCCTGTTCCACCACCCATACCGCAGGTAACAAATACCATGTCAGCACCCTTGATCAGCTCTGCCAGCTGCTCTCTGCTTTCTTCTGCAGCCTTCATTCCGATCTCCGGCTGAGCACCGGCACCGAGACCTTTTGTAAGCTTCTCACCGATTTGGATGCACTGTGGAGCCTTGCAATTTTTCAGGTGCTGCTTGTCCGTATTCACACAGACAAATTCAACACCTACGATATTTTCCTCTATCATTCGATTAACGGCGTTATTACCTGCTCCTCCTACCCCGATTACAAGTATTTTTGCAGTAGTGTCCGCCTCATTTGTTCTTATCTCAAGCAAGGTCAATTCCTCCTTCATCGTATTCTTTCTATCATTTTTACACTGCTTTTCTGTCAACATCTGTTTTATATTTCCTCTGAAAACCACATTATAATGGGATTAAAATCTGATCTCATACAATTTATGGTGTCCTTGATCCTAATATATATAATATCTTTAAATTCCCAAATAATCAAGCACAATTTTAAAAAAATGTGAATTATTTAGTTAATTTTTATCTATTCTGACGATTTCTTCGGCGTAGCAATAATCGATTTTGTAGCCCTAGTAAATTTCGTCATATCCAGCTCATATTTCGTTCCTTCAGACTTGTCCAACAGGCTATTAAGTTCTCCTTCTGAACCCTGAAGAATGCTTCTCAGCTCGGACAAAACCTCATCATAGGCAGCTCTCTTTCCCAGTAGCGCCGTTATCTCACCACAATCCACCGTCACCTCATAATTGCTGTTAAATCGGATTGTTTTTACCTCCAATCCAAATTTATCAATCAGCTGGGTCAGGTTAAGAATTGTTTCAAAAAGCTCATCCTTTTGTACCTCAAGCTTCTCCCTTAAAATAATTTTATTGAATTGGAGACCTTTGATCAGCGGTATGTCCGGCAGTCGCTCCGAAGCGCTTTCAACAACGATTCCGTCCTTATCAAAATATAGGTATTCACCCATGAATTCCACACAACCGGTCATCATCTTCTCATATACTCTGACTGAAACAGCATGACTTCCTTTCAACTCCAGGTCTATCTTTTCAATGTAGGGCAGTTGAAAATCCGTAAAATAATGATATTTCAGATATAGGAGCAATGCATTGGAATCCAATTTTGACTTGATCAGCTGTTCCTTGATTTCCTCTTCCGTATATCGGGTTACCCCAATTACTGTTACCTCCTGTAATCTGAAGGCATATCCAAAGATCAGGAGGGGGATGATCAGGAAGACTAACACCTTCAACCCCCGGGTCGTTACTCTCTTTCGTACCGTATTAGATTTTCTGAACGTTCTTTTTCCCATTCCTTACTCCCATGTACCTATAAGACATTTTCACTGCAATAGCGGATACTGGCTCCTAAGCAGGATAGATCCCTGCAGATATCCTCATATCCCCGTTCTATGGAGGTGGCCTCTCTGATGACAGTGGTTCCTCTCGCCGCCAGACCGGCAATGACCATGGCAGCTCCACCCCTCAGATCATGGGCCTCCACCACCGCACCTTGAAGCTGTCTGACTCCAAAAATGATGGCTCGGTTTCTCTGAGCTTCAAAGCTGATGACAGCACCCATTTTCCTAAGCTCCTCCACATTCTGGTAGCGAGATTCAAATATTTCTTCCTGTATCGTGCTTTTCCCATCTGCCAGACTGAGTAGGGTCATTAATTGTGACTGCATATCGGTCGGAAATCCGGGATAGGGCTGTGTCTTCAGTAATTCAATCGGCTGAGGTCTTCCCTTACAGCTGATTTTCAGCTTGCTGCCATCGGTTTCTATGTTACAGCCGCTTTTTCTCAAGACCCGGATTACGGAATCCAGCTGTCTTACCGGGGTTTCATAAAGCGAGGCTTCTCCCCAAGCCGCCGCGATGGCTGTCATATATGTTCCGGCCACGATACGGTCCGGCGGAAGGGTATAATCAACATCATGAAGCTTCTTCACCCCTTCCACCTCAAGGAACGCTGAGCCCTTTCCGCAGATTCTTGCACCTGCTTCTATCAGATAGCTGCATAATTCCAGTACCTCAGGTTCTCTGGCTGCATTGTATACCCGGGTGACTCCCTCCGATAATACGGCGGTCAGTATTGCGTTTTGTGTGGCACCCACACTGGGAAAATCCAGAAATATATCATTCCCGATAATTTGATCCGTATAACAATGGATAATGCTCTCATCCTCACCAAAAAACTCCTGCTTGATATTCATTTTCTTTAGAGCCTTCAGATGATAATCAATGGGTCGTTTCCCTATGGAACAGCCTCCGGGATAAGCAATCGTTGCCTCATGGCACCGCCCCAGCAATGCACCTAAAAACAGTACAGAGCTTCTCATCTTTCTGACTGCACCCTCCGACACGGCACATACACGAACCGTAGTCGTGTCCACAATCAGGGTATTACCCTCCCATTGAGCTTTACAACCTATTTCCTCGAGAACCTTTATCATATGGAATACATCCATTATTTTGGGGCAATTCCTTAGTATTGTAATACCTTTATTCAATATAGTTGCAGCAATGATAGGCAATGCTGCGTTCTTTGAACCTTGTATTTTCACTTCACCCTTTAACTGCTCACCGCCGATTACAGCGATACTTGACATAGCACACCTCAGACAATTAAGGAAATATAATACCACTATATGAAATCTTCCTTGTCCGCGTGATAAATGCAAAAAGACGCTTACGTTCGTTCTGAACGAATCTGATTGGATACGCTCAGCACGATTCCCATTTCAAAGAGGATAACCATGACCGAGCTGCCTCCGTAGCTAATGAAGGGAAGCGGGATACCGGTTGACGGGATTGTGTTGGTAACTACCGCAATATTGATTAAAACCTGTATGGCAATATGGGCCAGCACACCGGTGGCGATCAGACCGCCAAAAAGATCCGGTGCGTTAATGGCTATGATAAAGATACGCCAAATCATCAGTAGGAATAGCAGGATCAGAGAAATTGCCCCAAACAGTCCCAGCTCCTCACAAATGACCGAGAATATCATATCGTTATGGGACTCCGGGATAAACCCAAGCTTTTGCATGCTCTCTCCCAACCCTTTACCGAAGATACCTCCGGAGGCTATGGCATATAAGCCCTGCAGAATCTGATAGCCCTTTGGCTCCGTCTCAACATTCAGCCAGACCGTAATACGCTCGGACCGGTAGGATACGAAGAAAATCAGCAGTGATCCTACGGCAGCAAGAAAAGTTCCCGAGATAATAAAGTAAGCCTTCTTCTTACTGGCAACAAAGCAGATGGATACCATGATAACACATACCACCAGGGCAGTCGAGAAGTTCTCGATTACAATCAGGGCCAGTAAGGGTGATACAAATAAGATAACTCTTAAAAAGCCGATGAATTTATCCAGTTTCCTGGGTGCTATATTTACTATGTAGGCGGTAAAGAGGATTACCGCGATTTTTGTTAATTCGGAGGGCTGGAATCTTCCCAGAGGCCCCAGGCTAATCCAACGTTTTGCCCCATTGATGACATCTCCAAAGATCAGTACATAAATCTGTAGGAATATACAAAACCAGAACAGCAGTGTAACCGGCTTCAGCCTGATGACAGGCAGCTTTGCAATAAATAAATGGTAGTCTATCTTAGATACCAATAGCATGATCAGTATCCCTACGCCGCCAAAGAGCGCTTGCCTCTCCAGATAGTGGGTGGCGTTGCCATATACTCTCTCCGCATTATAGGAGGAGGTACTGTAAATCATGACCAAGCCAAAGCAAAAGAGAAAAAGAATCAGGAATAATAAGCTGTAGTCATAATAGCTATGCAATTTCTTTTGCTTCATTTCACCGGCAGTTCTCGCCATGATATCCTCCATTCAGTATTCAATCAATAGTGATATTTATTGCTGTCAGATTTGTTAGTCTCCAAAGGGTTATCGCATTTCTCGGACATATTCCTTGAATAGCCTTCCGCGCTGCTCATAATTTTCAAACATTCCCCAGCTGGCACAGGCCGGGGACAATAGAACCGCATCGCCCTCCTTGGCTTTCTCTGCACATACCCTGACAGCCTCCCTTAAGTCTTCCACCATAATGATATTGGTAAAGCCATGCCGAAGGGCTGCTTCAGCGATCTTCTCCCTGGTTTGCCCCAGGAGCACAAGATATTTTACCTTACCCTCAAAGGCCTCAATCCATTCATCAAATTCATTATGCTTATCGTAACCGCCGCCGATGAGCAGGGTTGGACACTGCATTGCCTGAACCGCTTTTATGGAGGCATCGGGATTGGTTCCCTTAGAATCATTGTAATACGCCACTCCACGGATTGTCTCAACAAATTCTATGCGGTGCTCCACTGCTTGAAAGGAGGTAATTGCCTTACGAATCAGCTCCAGGGGTACCCCCATGCTAATTCCTATACCCACGCCGGCCATAACATTTTCATAGCTGTGCTTGCCCAGAACCTGAAGCTCCTTACAATTACAGATGAATTGCTTTTCTTCGCCCCTTGCATAAAAGATCTCATCCCCCTCCAGATATAACCCATCCGCAAGAGCTCTTGCGCTGGAATAGAATAATACCCTCGTATGGAGTCTGTCGGCCATCGCTCTCAGCTCCTGGTCCTCATAGTTTAAGATGCAAACCTCCGCCATTGTCTGATTCCTGGCAACATTTTCCTTCATGCGGATATAATTTTCCATGGTATGGTGGCGATCCAAATGATCCGGAGTGATGTTTAGGATTGCACTGACATCGGGCTTAAACCTATCAATGGTTTCCAGCTGGAAGCTGCTCAGCTCAATGACTGACACGGATTGCTCCGAGGCCTCTATAGCGATATCCGTATAGGGGTTTCCGATATTGCCGACAACATAAACCTCAGGAAAAAAGGTTTTCATAATTTCACCCACCAGGGTGGTTGTCGTAGTCTTACCATTGGTACCGGTAATACCGATGATCTTCCCCCTGGAGAAGCGATAGGCCAGTTCGATTTCTCCCCAAACCGGAATTCCCATGGAACTAAGCTTAATCACGACCGGATGATCGATGGCGATCCCCGGGCTAATTACAAGTAAACTGATGGTATGGAAAAGCTCCTCCGGCAGTTCACCGAAGACAGCCTGAAAATTATAGTTAATGTCAATTTGGTCTTTCAAATCCTCCGGCCTCAGCTTGGCATTGCCATCGTACAAAAGCACGAAGGCTCCCTGCTTCTGCAGTAATCTTGTTGCGGCAATCCCGCTTTTTGCGGCACCGAATACCAGAACCCTCTTATCCTTCAGCTGCATATGATCTCCTTTCCTTCTGTAACAGTACTCCAATCCGCTGGATTATTGTGTCGTGTATCCTCAAGATATTCCTGCCAGGGCAATCAGGCATAGGATTGTTGTTACGATGGAGAATACAGCCACCACTCTGGTTTCTGCCCAGCCCATTAATTCAAAGTGATGATGGATTGGGGCCATTTTGAATAATCTCTTCCCGCCGGTCAGTTTAAAATATCCTACCTGAAGAATAACCGAGATCACTTCCACCAGGTAAATCAATCCAACCAACAGAATGAATAGGGGCATCTTCAGAACATAGGCCGAGGCTGCTACAAACCCGCCCAGGGCCAGAGAGCCCGTATCCCCCATAAACACCTTCGCCGGATAGACATTATATAGAAGGAAGGCCAGCAGGCTTCCCGCTACGGCTCCGGTAATCGGTGAAATTCCACTCTTAAGACCAATGGCAACTACAGTAAAGAAGGTAGCGATCAAAACCGTCACACTGGACTCAAGGCCATCGAGGCCGTCTGTAAAATTGGAACCATTGACAGTACCCAGTACAACGATGAAAAACATCGGTAAAAACAGATAGGAAACATCCGCATATTTCCCCCCCGAAAAGGGAATCAGCATCAGAGTTACATCCTCCATGGAGCTTACCAGATAAAAACCTAAAATAGCAGTAACCAGAATCTGCCCAAGCATCTTCTGCCAAGCCCTCAGTCCCATGGATCGTTTCATCACCACCTTGATATAATCATCAATGAAGCCGATGATACCAAAGCCGATGGTAGCAAATAGAACCGGTACCATTTCCTTCTGCTCCCTGATATAAAATAAGGAGGTGATAGAGATGCTTAAAACAATGACAATACCACCCATGGTAGGTGTACCGGACTTTTTTTGATGAGATTGGGGACCATCCTGTCTGACATATTGCCCAAACTTCAGTCTCCTCAAGAAAGGAATTAACAGCGGGCATAGTACTACACATACTCCAAACGATATAATAACAGGTAGGATCACCTGAAAATCCGAAAAACCCATTGTAAAACTCCAATCCGCCCATCCACCGAGCATAATTCTTCCTATTTATCTCCCCAGCCAACACCATGCCACTACTTGGCATACAATCCGTTCATGCCTAAGCAAACTTAAGCCTCGGTGCAGGATGGTCCTATTTTCTATGAATTTAACCTAGCTATTATACTTGATAACCTATGAAAATACAATATGTCAGTTAAAGTAAAGAATCAAGTCACTGTCCTTCTCCACGATCTCTCCGGGCAGGGGGAATTGCTCTACTACCTTCTCTCCTTCACCGAGTCGGTACAGCTCACCAAAGTCATAAATCTTTAGCAACTGATTGGCTTCCTTCTCCGTCTTACCGACAAAGTCAGGCATGGTAAAGGTACCGATATGATATTTCTCCACTTCTGACTCACTATAGCTTGGCTCTATTCCCATATAGGGGAGTATATTATCAAATAGCTCCGAGATCACCGGGGCTGCAATCGCTCCGCCATAATAAATGCCCTTAGGTTCATCAATTAGTATCAGGGCCATGACCTTTGGATCATTGGCCGGTGCGAAGCCAATAAAGGAGGAAATGTATTTCCCACTCCTTCTCGGTAGCTTCTCGGAGGTAGCTGTCTTGCCGCCGACCCGAAAGCCGGGAAGATATGCTCGCTTACCGGTACCCTCGGATACCACTGCTTCCAGTAGCATTTTCATTGTTTCGGAGGTTTCCTTGGAAACAGCCCCCTCGGTGCTATTAAACTCCAGGGTTTTTACCGTTCTTCCTTCCGGACTCTTGATCGTTACACCAACATGGGGGGTGATCAGAGTTCCCCCATTCACAATTGCACTGGCTGCAGTGAGCAGCTGAAGCGGAGTAATCTGGAAGGACTGTCCGAAGGACATGGTAGCCAGCTCCACTGCACCAATGATATCCTTCTTATGCATAATGGAGGTTGCTTCACCCGGTAGATCAACCCCTGTTTTTTGAAATAAACCAAGCTTTTTATAATAATCATACATCTTATCCACGCCGACCCGGGCCCCAATTTCCATAAAGACCGGATTACAGGAATTCTTAATCCCCTCGACGAAATTCTGACTGCCATGGCCCCCGGCCTTATGACATCGAATGATTCGATCCTCCACCTTCTTATAGCCAGGGCAATAAAAGCTGTCTGTCAGCTTTACTACTTTTTCCTCCAAGGCAGCGGTCGCTGTTACAATTTTAAAGGCGGAACCCGGTTCATAGGTATCGCTGATACAGGCATTTCTCCACATTCCGTTCAAAAGCTCTGTCTTCTGCTTCTCTGATAAAGTCTGACCCGCATAGTTTACTGCAATCTCCTCACTTAAGGTATAGGGATCATTCAGATTAAACTCCGGAGCATTGACCATCGCATAGATCTCACCGTTTTGTGGGTTCATAACAATGAGCTTCACATAGTTCGCACTCTTTGCCTTCATTACCTTCTGAGCTGCCTGCTCCGCGTATTTTTGAATATTGACATCAAGGCTTGTGTATAAATCATTCCCGGGCTGCGGCTCAATCCTATCCTCCGCTGCATTCTCAATCTCAACACCATAGGCTGTTGTCAGCGTAAGGATGGTTCCATCAATCCCCTTCAGATATTTCTCGTATTTTACCTCGAGGCCTACAACTCCCTGGTTATCACTTCCGGTAAAGCCTATTACCTTGGACGCCAGGCTTTCATAAGGATAATACCTTTTGTAATCCTCATCCACCATAACGCCATCCAGATCATATTCTCGGATCCGATCAGCAATTTCCTTATTCACATTTGACTTGATCCTCTCAATGGAGGATTTCTTCTCTACCCGCTTTCTAACCGCAGCTTCACTGAGTCCCAGCTCCTGTGAAAGTAGCTTTATGACTCGCTCCGGTTCCTTCACCTGGCTGTAAATGACGGAGATGGTGCAAACCGGCTTATTGGTTGCCAGCTCTACTCCGTTGATATCATAGATGCTGCCCCTCTCTGCCTTAATCGCTCTCTCCCTCTCGTGGAGGGCCTTTGCTCTGGCTGCATATTCACCTGATTTATAAATCATATAATATCCCAGCCTGCCCATCAGTCCCATGGAGGAGAGGATTACCACCATTACAATGATTAATACATTCTTTTTGTTAAATGTCCTATTTCTGGTCATAGAATCAAACCTTGAATCTCTTGTCGTTTCATTTTATTACAATTACTGTCTCTTTATTCATTCATTGGTCCGATTGCCGCTCCATAAAACTCATCCTCCGGATTTTCTCCTGGATTTGTACCGATATTTCCTCCCGATCCGGGCTCTCCGGATGTCCCGGGCTCTGCTCCGCCTGTCCCTTCCTGTTCATTTTCAGGTCCGGTCTCCTCTGCCGGATCCCCCGGGCTTTGTTCTCCCTGGGCTCCGCCCTGTCCTTCTTCCTCATTGGGGGGTTCGTTATTTGCTTCACCTCCGGGGGTAGGATTATCCTGAGGATTGGCTTCCCCCGAGGTTCCACTCGGAGCCTGATTACTGGGTGTAGAACCGCCATTTGTACCACCGGTTCCTGTTCCTTCCTCATGATCTCCTGAAGTATCCTCTTCTCCCGGTAGCAGATAATCAATCTCTCCCTCCGGATAGATTCCTAAGGCAGGAAGTATTTCAGTCAGTATCCTACTGGTTAATTTCGTTGCGATGGAGCTATCATCCTGTCTGGTGACATTCTGAGGTTCATCGATAATGACATATATTACAATTTCAGGATTGATTGCCGGAACAGCTCCCAAAAATGAAATCAAATAGGTTTTTGCATCACGGGGATATTTTTGTGCGGTTCCGGTCTTGCCTCCCACGGAATATCCGGGAACCTGAGCCGGCTTCGCCGTTCCCAGCTCCACGGTCTGGTACATATATTTCTGAATAAAATCGGAGGTCTTCTCCGAAACAATCTTTTTGACCAAAGTCTTATCCATCTGATTAACAGTTGCCCCGGAGCTATTTACAATTCTTTTCACCATATGGGGTTGATAGTAATATCCACCGTTTACCAGGGCGCTATAGCCGGCAGCCATCTGCAGCATCGTTACGTTGAAGTTCTGTCCGAAGCTATTGGTTGCCAGATCCGTCGCATTTTTATCCGTCGCCAGGATTCCGGATGCCTCACCGGGAAGATCCACTCCGGTTTTCTTTCCGAAACCGAAATTCATCTGATAGGGATAAAAGATATCCTTCCCCTCCATGGCAGCGATTTGCATCAGGGCATCATTACAGGATTTCATCAGGGACTCCCCAAGGGACACAATTCCGTGGCCATAGACATTATTGCACTTAATATCGTAGCCTCCGATATGTTCTACCCCATCACATAGAAAGGTAGTATTCTCGTTTACCAATGCTTCCTCCAGCGCTGCCGCAATTGTAAAGGGCTTGAATGTTGATCCCGGCTCATATCCGAAGTTGATGGCATCGTTATTCCATAGCCTGTTCAAAGCCTCAACCTTCTGCTCAGAGGTCATGGCTGCGATCTCCGCCTCAGAATAGATTCCTTCGAGGCTACGGGGTTCATTCAGATTGTATTCCTGATTGGAAGCCATGGCTATGATCTCACCACTATTCGGATCCATTACCAGGATCCCGATATTCTTACTTCCGATTTCCGCATTAAATTCAGCAATATACTTCTGCAGAATTCTTTGAACATTGGCATCAATCGTGGTTACAATGGAATGTCCGTGCTCCGGCTTTTTTACTATCCTCTCAATGTTGAGGGAGGAATCATAATACCCGTATTCTCTTCCATTCGTACCGTTCAGAAGGTCATTATAATATTCCTCAATTCCATAGAAGCCGACATTGTCCGCTGAGGTAAAGCCAATGATGTCACAGGCAAGCGTATCAAAGGGATAGCTTCTGACATATTCCTCCTCAAACCAAACACTCTTGATATAGCTATTGCTTTTCATCAGCTCCTTGAATTGATTCACTTCATTCAGCTTCAGATTCTTTTTGAGAATGACATACTGGCTCTCCGGCCTTTCCTCCAGTATTTTTTTGATCTCTGAAGGCTCAATACCGAAATTAACATAAAGTGCATCGGCTGTTGTATCTATGTATTCGGAATTAATCGTCATATTTTTAGGGTCCAATATCAATCGGAATAAAAGCTCACTTCTTGCCAAAACTGTTCCGTTTCTGTCCATAATATCACCGCGTTTGAACGGTAATACCGCACTTACATAGGATTGTCTTGACAATACCTGCTTGGCATATCGTTCGCCGTCGGTCTGCATAATATAAATCAGCCTTCCAATCAGGAAGGTTAAAAGTATAGTAATAACACAAAATACAAGCAATAGTCTTGCTTGCATTCGTGAGGTAAAGGATTTTATTTTCTTCTCCGTTGTTTTTTCCATCGTATTCAACCTCATCTCATCCGCTATTTATTCGGTATATCCTGATATTGTCTTACATACCCCTCATCATTTCCCCGATAAGTGATCACCGTGTTTTTATTCGGATAGACCATTCCAAGCTCGCCGACAGCTACTTGGTATACATAGTCCAAATCATAGGCTGAACTAATCTGCTCATAGGCAGCATCATTTTCATTTTTCATGGTGGTCAGGTTACGCTCTAAAGAGATCATCTCCTTCTCCATGGCAGATACATCATATTGCAGCATTAGGTAGGCTACGCAGAAATAAAAAGTGGTTATGATCGCGATCGTAAGCACCATCATGGAAGCCATATTGATTCCGGAGAACATTTTTGGCGCTCTTCGCTCCTGTCTCCTTGGTACCGCTCTTCTCTCAGGTAAGGGCTGATTTCCGGGAATCGGAGTATGCACCGGTTCCCTTCTGTCTGGTACGGCGCTTAGCTTACGTACGGTACTCCCATCCACATAGCTTGTCCTGTGATCATCAAATTGATTTCTCCTGTTTCTAGCCTCCATGTAATAACCCCTCTCTCCACACCAATTCTGTCTAGTTATCCTGCGTAAATAGATGTCCTCGAATGTCGGTTATTTCCCGGGATGTTTCCCAGGCTCCTCTTCCTCGTAGCTTAGTTTCTTTTGTTCCTTCACAAGTACGCTTTTGATTGCCGATTATCCTTGAATCATCAGAATTCAGACCTTTCACTCAAATTCGTTCAAAGACTCTCAGCTTTGCACTTTTCGATCTCTTATTATATTCCAATTCTTCCTTTGTTGGAAGAATGGGCTTTCTGGAAATTACGATACCCTGTGGCTTCTTGCCGCAGACACAAACCGGAAAATTCGGAGGGCAGGTACAGGGTTTCTCATTTATTTTAAAACAAGCTTTTACGATGCGATCCTCCAGAGAATGAAAGGTGATGATGCACAGTCTTCCTCCCGGATGAAGAAGCTCTATCATATCCTGTAGTGCTTCCTTTAAGACCTCCAGCTCTCTGTTTAGTTCGATCCGGATTGCCTGGAAGGTTCGTTTAGAGGGATGTCCAGTTCCCTCCCGCAGCTTTGCGGGTATCGCAGCCTTCACAGCTTCATTCAGTTCAAAGGTGGTCTCCAGGGGCTTCTCATTTCTCATTCGGACAATATGCTTTGCGATATTCTTTGCGAATTTATCCTCACCATAATCCCTAATAATCCGGTACAGCTCCATCTCGGTATAGCCATTTACGATATCCTTCGCGGTCCTGTCATTTCTGGTATCCATTCGCATATCCAAGGGTGCATTTTCACGATATGAAAATCCCCGTTCTGGAGTATCCAGCTGGTAGGAGGATACTCCGAGATCCAGAAGTATTCCGTCCACCTTTCGTATGTCATAGGTCTTCAGGACTTCCTTCATCTCACAGTAATTACTTCTTACGATTGTAACCCTGTCACTATAGGAGGACAGCCTCTCCTTTGCCGCCTTGATTGCAGCCTCATCCTGATCAATACCAATCAGCCTTCCGCTGGTCAGTCTGGATGCAATTTCGAAGGAATGGCCACCGCCACCCAGGGTTCCATCCACATAGATACCGGAGGGTTTGATCCTCAGGTTTTCTATCACTTCATTTAATAATACCGATTTATGTTCAAATGCCATAAAGAGCTCCTATATTGCTTGTCCCAGGTTATTTTTGAAGGATTGCTTAAAAGCTGATTCCGTATTGGGACATATGCTCTGCTATGGAATCCATGTCACCGTAATCATTGTTGCTGTCCCAGCGTTCCTTACTCCAGATTTCTATTTTGTTCAATACACCGACCAGTACGATATCCTTATCAAGTGCTGCATTCTCCCGAAGCTTTGCCGGTATTAATATTCTTCCCTGCTTATCTGTCTCACATGCAGATGCCATGGACATAAAATATCGTTGCAGCTGTCTGGCTTCCTTCGTCCCGGGCAGTGTCATCAGCTTAGCAACAAAGGCGTCCCACTCCTTATTCGGGTATGCAAACAGACAGCCATCCAAACCTACGGTAATTACAAAATTCTCTCCTAGGTTCTCTCTGAACTTGGCTGGTATGATTATTCTGCCCTTTGCATCAATTGAATGATCAAACTCGCCCATAAACATAGGCTGCTCCCCCGCTTCTCATAAGGTAGTTTGTACCACTTTTGTGGCTTTATGCTCCACTTCCCACCACTTTGCACCACTCAT
Organism: Bacillota bacterium; assembly: GCA_023435645.1. Taxonomy (GTDB): domain Bacteria; phylum Bacillota; class Clostridia; order Lachnospirales; family Lachnospiraceae; genus Mobilitalea. The sequence continues at coordinate 28,092 of JAEYRK010000050.1, read as the reverse complement.
GTGTCCATTTTATTATAATTTAGGGAATTAATCAAGAGCAAATCCATAAAAATAAAGCACAGAAAGCCCTAATTTATTGGCATTTCTGTGCTTATTAGCGATAAATTTACAATATATAGTAGTGATATGAAAAATCGAACAAATTATGTCAAGATATAGTCAAAAAGCTCGAAGATAGGAAATTGGACCTATGCAGCCTTTACTCTAGCAGCTTTTCTTCGTTTGATAAGAATCAAAGTGATACTGACCAAGAAAATCAATGCTGCAATCAGCTGTGATATCGGTATGGCTGTTCCCCATAGAAACAGCTGATCCGTACGCATCCCTTCGATCCAGAAGCGTCCGAGTCCATAGCCTGCCATATATAGCAGCATTACCTCACCATCGAATTTCTTATGCTTGGTATAGAGAATTAAAAATATCAATAAGCCAAAATTCCAAAGAGATTCATACAGGAAGGTGGGATGTACCTGAATATATTCTACCCCATCCACTGTCTGTATATTATTTCTGATTTCCAGGATACGATTGATTAAGGTTTCTTTTCCGGCATATTTCTGTCGTAAGAGGTGCTCTGCCATTCTATAGTCCTCAGAAACTACAGTACGGTCTAGCTGCATGGCAAAGATACTGTTGGTATACTTACCGAATACCTCCCTGTTGAAGAAATTACCCCAACGACCGATAATCTGACCGGTAATCAGACCGATACAGCCTGTATCCGCCAATAACCAGAAGGAGTATTTCTTAATCCTTGTGTAGATAAATGCGGTTAGTACGGCACCAAAGATTCCTCCATAAATCATCAGCCCGCCATTACGCAGATTGAAGATTTCCAATAGGTTATCCTTAAATTCATCCCAAGAGAATATGACATAGAATAGTCTGGTGAAAATCACCGATACAACAATTGCCACCAAAGCAAAATCCAGATAAATCTCCGGCTTCTGTCCGGTTCGTTTCGCCATCCACTCTGCAATCAGCCACCCACAGAGCATACCGAGACCGATACATACCCCATAGAGCGCTATATGAAAACCAAATACATCAAATCCATCCGGTACATTCTTCAGCCATACATTCAGCTTCGGGAAGATAATATCTGTATTACTTGTCATTAAAAGTCCCTGCATCATATTCACCACCTTCTGCAATCAACGATTGCATGACTATACATTGAAACGGAACAGGATGACATCCCCATCCTGAACAATATATTCCTTACCCTCCGAGCGAACAAGCCCCTTATCTCTAGCCGCATTATAGCTTCCGCACTCAACCAGGTTATGATAATTGACGATTTCAGCACGGATAAAGCCTCTCTCAAAATCGGAATGAATCTTACCTGCCGCCTGAGGTGCCTTTGTCCCAACCTTGATGGTCCAGGCCTTCGTCTCCTTCGGTCCGGCTGTCAGATAGCTGATGAGTCCCAGCAGACGATAGCTTGCGGTAATCAGCTTCTCCAGACCGGATTCAGTAAGCCCCAGCTCCTCTAAGAACATCCGCTTCTCCTCCTCATCCAGCTCAGCGATCTCCTGTTCAATCTGTGCACAAATCACAAAGGCCTCTGAATGCTCCTTCGCAGCAAATTCCCTGACCATTTTCACGTAACCGTTTCCTGCACCATCATCAGCCAAATCCTCTTCCTTGACATTGGCTGCATAAATAACCGGTTTCGCTGTCAACAGATTATAGGTATTCATCAACTCCTGCTCCTCGACATCTGCAGCTTGGAAGCTCTTAGCCAGCTTTCCTTCCTCCAAATGAATCATCAGTCGTTCCAGCAGCTCGGTTTCCTTCGCCATCCCCTTATCATTCCGGGCACTCTTTACAGTCTTGGATTTTCTCCGTTCCAAAATCTCAAGATCAGAGAAGATCAGCTCCAGATTAATTGTCTCAATATCCCTTAAGGGATCTACGGAGCCATCCACATGGATTACATTCGGATCCTCGAAGCAGCGTACCACATGGACGATCGCATCCACCTCTCGGATATTGGACAGGAACTGATTTCCGAGACCTTCTCCCTTGGAGGCACCCTTCACCAGGCCGGCGATGTCAACAAATTCTATGATCGCCGGTATGACCTTCTCCGAATGGTACAGGTCACCCAGAACCTTAAGCCTCTCATCTGGGACGGCTACAATTCCGATATTCGGATCAATGGTGCAAAATGGATAATTGGCAGATTCCGCACCTGCCTTTGTCAAAGAGTTAAACAATGTACTTTTACCGACATTGGGTAAACCTACGATACCTAATTTCATTCGTGTCTTCCTTCCTATGGTCCCATCATTCTTAATTTCTATACGATTGGACTGGAATACCTATATCAGATATCCTTCCGTCCCATCCTTGCTGCTTCCGTCATCACTATTAATCAGAAAGCCAACAAAGGCCTTATAACTACTTAGCTGAAAAACTTCCTTCCCGACAGCTTAATCTCTGGTTTCACATACAATTAGGATGCCCTCAGAAAGCTCTACGCGGGCCTCCTCCTCTTGGATCTCATTGCTGATGCCCAAGCTATTCCCCGGCATCATTGTGATATGCTCCAGCGGATACCGAAAGCCGGACAGGGTTAAGCCCTTTACCTCTCCGGTAAAGGGGAGCAGGGATACGAAATCACCGTATTGTCCTGCTTTTGAAATGGTAAAGCTGCTTTGTCTCAAGCTGATTTTATTCCTTCGATCTAAAAGAAAAGCCTCCACCTTAAGCTGCATCGGCAGCATTAATAGGTGTAGATTCCCCAGGGTATGGTCCATTCGGCTGCCCATTGCTCCAACCAGATCGATCGCACCAGGATCATGCATCAGTGCCAACTCGATTGCAATCTGTGTATCTGTCTTATCCTTTTCCGTCGGAAAAGTCTTGATCGGAACAGAAGCCTCCCTGTATTTTTTCAGGATTTCCTCCGGTACTGAATCAAAATCTCCAACGATATAGTCAAGCGGTATGTTAAGCCTGTCCGCCATAATGAGCCCATGATCGGCAGCGATAATCAAGGAATAGCTTTCCTTCCCGACCAGCTCCTTTAAGAATTCCTCCTCAATCAAGCCCCCCGTGATGATTAATATTCTATCCTTCCGATCTCTTCCTTCCATCCGACCACCTTGATCCTCTTAATCTCAGTTTTACCTGCAGACGCCCACATACTATGCGGGAAGCCTTCTATACTACGTTCAACTTAAAGTCATGTCTCCTAAGCTTCATATTCCTTGAATATGCTCTGATACCTGATAATATTATCCTTCATATCACCAGAAAATATTGAGGTCCCGGATACAATCACATTTGCTCCAGCCTCAAGCACCTCTGCAACATTATCCGTGGTGATGCCACCATCCACTTCAATGTCAATCCTTGCTCCATACTCCTTGGCCATAGCCTTCAGGTCTCTGATTTTTTGCAGGGATTCCGGTAGAAAGGCCTGTCCCCCAAAGCCCGGGTTTACACTCATAATCAAAACCATATCAATTTCTGTAATGACATCTCTCAGAATCTCAAGGTCGGTGTCCGGTTTCAAGGTAACTCCTGTCTTTAGGCCGAGTGATTTGATTCTTGCCAAGGTTTTCCTCAGATCCTTACATGCTTCCACATGAACCGTAATGATATCCGCTCCGGCCTCGTAAAAAGCCTCCAGATAACGAATTGGTTCTTCTATCATCAGGTGTACATCAAAGGTCAGCTTCGTATTTTTTCTGATGGAGGCAATTACCGGAATACCGATACTGATGCTAGGCACAAATAAACCGTCCATAACATCAATATGAAGATAGGGTACTCCCATCGACTCAATCACCTTAATTTGTTCACCCAGTATATTAAAATCCGCAGCCAATATGGATGGTGCCAGTTTTATCATGTTATTCTACCATACCTTCCTTGGGATGTATATCCTTCCTTTGGATTTGTATCCTTCCTTTGGATTCGTATTCCTCCTTAGGACTAAAATCCTTCCAACATATTTCTAGTAACGCTTGATATCCTTTAATTCCGCATACAGCTCCTTATAATTCTCATAGCGGATATGGCTAATTTTCTCATCCCTCAGTGCATCCTTTACAGCACAACCGGGCTCCTTAAGGTGCAAGCATCCGATAAATCTGCAATGATCCTCATACTCCTTAAATTCCGTGAAGTAATCCTTCAGGTTATCCTTCTCTATTTCATTAATATAGAGGGAGCTGAAACCGGGGGTATCCATGACATAAGTGTTTTCTTCCACATAAATCAACTCGGAGTGCCTGGTTGTGTGCTTCCCTCTTTTGATTTTTTCGCTTACCTTACCCGTCTCCATATTCGCTTCCGGCTTTAATTCATTGACTAAGGAGGATTTACCGACACCGGAGGGTCCGGCTAATACCGTCGTCTTACCTGCCAGAAGCTGGTATACGGTTGGAAGACCGTCCTTTTTTCGTGTACTGGTGCTTACAACATCATACCCACAATGAAGATAGGTATCCATCAGCTTGGCTACCTCCCTTTCGCTTACGATGTCCTTCTTATTGAAGCATATGATTGTTTGAATCCCCTGTCTCTGCATCATAATCAGAAAGCGATCCAGAAGGTTTAAATTTGGAGCAGGCTCAGCTGCCGCAAATATAACCATCGCCTGGTCAACATTTGCAACAGCCGGCCGAATGAGTTCATTTCTTCTCGGATGGATATCGGTTATCGTCCCGACTCCTTCCGGTTGATCATTGGTATCAATGTCCACATCATCACCGACCAGCGGTTTCACCTTCTGATTGCGGAAGATTCCCTTGGCTTTGCACTCATAAACAAGATTCCTCTCCTGCACGTGAACATAATAAAAGCCTGCTATACCTTTGATTATTTTGCCTTTCAAGCTATTCCTCCACAAAATATACTGTCCAGGTATGGGGTGAGGTCTCTCCCGGCATTATAAACGGTTGATCATCCACATACATGGTTACAATACCCGGTGAAGCATTATTACCGATAATGTTGGTGATATTCAAAGGGAAATCTCCCACGGACAAATACCCTTCATAAATCGGATCCGGATCAAAGCCATCCTGAACCAGTTCAAAATAAATCTCTGCTTCACCGTCACCATAGCCAAACTGGAACGGGTTTTCCTCGATTGTTAGGTTTCCAATGTAAACAGTACTTTGATTGCCGCTACCACTGCCACTTCCGCCGGTTTCTGAAGTGGAAGGCCCTGTGCTGACGAGAACATCAACAACACTACCTCTCTCTACTTTCGTATTTGCGGTTTCTGACTGGAAGGATACCTGACCTACTGCATACTGCTCGGAGGAATCATAACTGATCGTACCAATGGTCAGTCCAGCAGTCGTCAGTGCCGCCTTTGCCTCCTCCACTGTTTTCCCCAGTAGGCTCGGAACAACCGATTGCTCCTGTCCTAAGCTGACGACAATCGTAACCTGATCTCCTGCGATTACAAGAGAATCCTTGGGTGGATTGGTCTCAATAACATTACCGGCCTGAACATCACTATGGACATAATCCGTTCTTGTCTTTAAATCATATTCCTTCAGCTTTTTATCAGCCTGTGCTTCACTCAGATTATAAACATAAGGAATCGTAAAGGACTGAGGTCCCGTACTGATTGTAATGATGATATCATCCGTGCCATAGGCAGCATCCCTGTCTGCGGCAGGATATTGGAATATAACATAACCCTTGCCATATTCGTTGGAAGAATCCTCTTTCCAGGTAATAAATGATTTCGGATCTATGGCTTTGATGATCTCCTCAGCATCCTCCTTGGTGTAACCGATCACATACGGGAACTTATAGGTTCCAACGATAGGGCCGGGCTCCGGTGTAGGAGACAAAGTCGGAGTATCGGTGGGAGTCTCGGTTACTGTGCCCGGAGTATTCCCCTTATCTCCCTTATCACTCTTCGGTATAATCAACCAAATTACAATACCTATAATTATGACTGCTAATATAATGATCAGCGCAATGGTACCTACAGCCGAGAACTTCGCTAGCTTAGAATCCATACTGTCCAGGTCATCATCCTCTTCCTCTGCTATGACGTAATGGCCTGTGTTTTTCCTCTCCGGCATGCTCTCATCAAGATAAGCCCCGTTCTTAATTCTTCCTAAATCATCTGAAATATTAATCGTCGGGGAATCCGAGGCAACGAAGGCAGGAATCTGTACGAAGTCCCCATCCGGATTCGCAATTGCCCGCTTCAAATCCAGTATCAATTCAGAAGCGGAATGATATCTTCTCTCCGGTCTCTTCTGCATACATTTTTGGACAATCTTATCCACACTGATCGGAATACTCTGATCCAACTCCCGCAGTGGCATCGCCTCTCCCTGAATATGAAGAAGTGCTACCGATACGGTATTATCCCCAGCGAAGGGCACCTTACCGGACAGCATCTCATAGAGAGTGACTCCAAGGGAATAAATGTCGCTCTTCTCATCACTGTAGCCGCCTCTAGCCTGCTCTGGGGATAAATAATGTACTGAGCCCATGGCATTGGAGGTAATGGTATTGGAATTCGTTGCCTTCGCAATGCCAAAATCTGTTACCTTTACCTTGCCATCTCTCGAAATTATTATATTTTGCGGTTTAATATCCCTATGAATGATATGGTTATCATGGGCCGCTTCCATACCCTGTGCAATCTGAATCGCAATTCCTACTGCTTCCTTAATCTCCAGCTTACCTTTTCTCTCAATAAAACGCTTTAATGTGATTCCTTCTACCAGCTCCATTACGATATAATGAAGGCCGCTGTCATCACCGACATCATATACATTTACTATATTGGGATGGGACAATCCGGCTGCGGACTGTGCTTCTCCTCTGAACTTGTTAACAAAGCTTTTATCACTGGAATACTCCGGCTTTAATACCTTAATCGCAACAAAACGGTTCAGTCTCTGGTCCTTTGCCTTATAGACATCAGCCATACCACCGGAACCGACATTGTCAATTATTTCATACCGATCACTGATAAACATACCGGGTTTCAACATGATCACTCACCTCTTTTTCATACTTTAATAATTACTACTGCAATATTATCCTTACCACCATTCTGGTTTGCACATTTCACTAAGGTTTCTGCTGCCCCTGAAAGGTTCTCCGAATTCTCTCTGATAATCCGTTCAATCGTCTCATCCTCTAGCATATTGGTGAGACCGTCAGAGCACATAAGTACAATATCCCCTTCTTCTATGTTCACTTCAAAAAAATCCGGCTGTGCTGTTACATTCGCCCCCAGCGCCCTGGTAATGATGTTCTTGTTCGGATGCTGTCTGGCTTCCTCCCTGTTCAGCTCGCCGGTCTTCACCATAGCTTCTACCAGGCTGTGATCCTCTGTAATCTGTTTTATTTCTTTTCCAATCACATATAATCTGCTATCACCGATATTGGCAACAAGCATCTCATTCTCAAAGATAGTCGCCACAACAAAGGTGGTTCCCATACCCTCTAAATCACTTTGCTCCAGAGCCTTGCTCCGGAGAACCTCATTTGTTTCTGATATAGCTGCTTCGATCAAGGCAATCGGTGAAGTCTGACTGCTTTCCCTTATCCTTTGCGTAAAAAACTCAACACAGAATCTTGAAGCATAATCACCTGCATTATGTCCACCCATTCCGTCTGCCACAATAAATAAATTCGGCAGATTTCCAATGGCATTCTCCTCGCAAAAGACATAATCCTGGTTTATTCTCCGTCTTTCCCCAATATCCGTAATTGAAAATGCTTTCAAGCCTGCACCTCCCAACTCCAAGCGGAAACATTTCTTATAGCAGATCTATATAACTCTTACGCAGCTGACCACAGGCAGCATCAATATCCGAGCCCATTTCTCTTCTAATAGTAACATTAATTCTATTTTTTTCAAGTATATTTTTAAATTTTTGTATTTTTTTGCTCTCAGATTTCCGATAATTTCTCTCCTTTATGGGGTTGACCGGAATCAGATTGATATGACAGTTTAGGCCCTTTACAAGACCTGCCAGTTCCTTCGCATGCTCCTCCTCATCATTGATTCCATCCACCAAACTGTACTCAAAGGTGAGTCTTCTGCCTGTCTGATCATAATAATAACGGAAGGCCTCCATAACCTCCACCAAGTCATATTGCCTCGCGATCGGCATCAGCTTCTTTCGGATTTCGTTATTCGGTGCATGGAGAGAAAGCGCCAGCGTAACAGGCAGTCCTTCCTCTGCAAAAGCCCTGATTTTATCAGGAATTCCACAGGTAGACACTGTAATGTTCCTAGCACTGATGTTAAGCCCCTCAGAAGCTGTGAGGAGCCTTATAAATCTGATCAGATGATCATAATTATCAAGGGGTTCCCCGGTCCCCATGACCACCACATTGCTCACCCGTTCCCCTGTTGAGGACTGGATTCTGTAGATCTGGTCCAGCATCTCGGAAGGAAGCAGATCCCTCTCCTTGCCACCAATTGTTGAGGCGCAAAAGGTACAGCCCATCCTGCAGCCCACCTGTGATGAGATACAGACACTGTTTCCATGATGATATCTCATGAGTACGCTTTCAATTACCCTGTTATCCATTAGACGATACAGATATTTTACGGTTCCATCCGTAGCGGAGTGCAGGGAATCCACCTCCTCAAGTAAGGTCAGTGGATATTTCTCCTTCAGAGTATCCTGAAGTCCCTTAGGCAGATTCGTCATAGCCTCATAGCGATCTGCTAGCTTCCCATGCATCCATTCAAAAATCTGCTTTGCACGAAAGGCAGGCTGTCCAAGCTCCTTGATCAGAGACTCCAGCTCTTCTATATATAATGATTTCATATCTAATTTGTCTGTCATTGCTTCACTTTCCTATTCCGATCCATCAGGTCCATCCGTAAAGGCTGGTTGATCTTCTATTACATCAAGCAGAATGGCAATACTACCCAAAGATTGCCATTCTTAAGGAGCGAATGATTTTCATCCTATTGAGCTATCCCACCAAGACCTCCTACATGACTTTTCTTTTCATTCTCGACAGAAAGAATCCGTCAGTAGGGTGTATCCCTTGCAGAAGCTGCAGATAACCCTCCTTCGTATCCTTGCTTCGAAGTCCCTCCGGCAGATACGGATCCAGGCTTTCGGCCTCAAAATCAAATTGCTCTAAAAACCAATCCCTGTTTTTCAGATTCTCATCCCGGTTAACTGTACAGGTACTGTAGATTAATACTCCACCCGGCTTGACATAATCCTTTACCACGGACAGTATTCTCCTTTGCAGCTCCACCAGCTCCTTTAGCTGGGACGGAGTCAGTCTGTATTTAATATCGGCCTTTTTTCCGATTACACCAAGTCCGCTACAGGGAAGATCAGCCAAAACCACATCCGCTTTATGATTGAGGGAAGCATCCGGTACCGTAGCATCCCATACCATCACGTCCACATTTTTCATACCGAGTCTTGCGAGGTTCTCTTCTATTAAGCCTGTCTTATACTCTGTCAGATCACGAGCAGTTACCCTCTCCGCTGTCTCTGCAGCATGCAGAGCCTTCCCGCCCGGTGCCGAGCAAACATCCAGGACAAAATCCGTCTTCCGTATCCCTGCAGCCTCGCATACCAGCATGGAGCTTACATCCTGAACGGAAAAGTATCCCTTTTGGAACCACTCCAGCTTCTCCAGATAGTCATAATTACTTATTCTAAATGCATAATTCAAATAATTGCTTTCCTCAGGGATAAGGCCCTCATCCTCCAACAGCTTCTTCAGCATTTCCGGATTGGTTTTCTGAAGATTGCAGCGAATGGTTGTCTCCTTTTTCTTCAGTGAGGAAGCAAGCATCGCCTCCACCTCCGAAAAGGAATACTGTGTCAGCAGCAGCTCCACCAGCCATTCGGGGCAGGAATACTGCGTCATCAGATAGAGGATCGGTTCTACTTCCTTGTCAGGGGAGGGAAGGGCTTCCCTGCTCCTGATCATATTCCTGAGGATCGCATTCACAAAACCGGACAGCTTCGTGAAGCCCCTCTTTTTTGCCAGCTTCACCGCTTCATTGCATACTGCGGAATCAGGAACCTGATTCATATAAAGCAACTGATATGCACTGAGCCGGAGCAAATTTCGGATTAAGGGCTTCATCCTCTCTACCCGAAGGGAGGCAAAGGAATTGATATAATAATCCAAGGTCAGATAACGTTCCAGGGTACCGGTGAACAGTCTGGAGATAAATGCCCTCTGCTGCTTCTCCAGCTCCTGATATTTTTTCAAGCCTTGATTTAATACTGTATGACTGAACTTTCCTTCCTCGATTACCTCCAGGAGCATATCCAAAACGATTTCCCGTTCGCTGCCCTGATTAGTCACGATTTCTTCCTCCGAACAAAAGCACAAGCCTTAAGAGCTGTAATATGGTCGCTGCAGCCGCTGCTACATAGGTCAGGGCTGCGGCATCCAAAACCTTTTTACTGTGCTGAAGCTCTTCCCCATAGAGGATTCCCGTCTCACCCAGTCTGGCGATGGCTCTCCTGGAAGCATTGAACTCCACCGGCAGGGTGATCAGCTGGAACAGCACTGCCAGGGAGAAGAGAATAATTCCCAGGTCAATAAGAGTCTGGGAGCCTCCCATCAAGACACCGATGATAATGATCGGCCAGGCAGCCATGGAGCCGAAGCTAGCCACAGGCACCAGGGTACTCCTCAGCTTGAGCGGTGCATAGCCCTCATTATGCTGAATCGCATGACCAACCTCATGGGCCGCAACACCGAGCGCTGATAAGGAATTCTGTCCGTATACCGGGTCTGACAGACGCAGGACCTTGGTCCTTGGATCATAATGATCGTTCATATTGCCTGATACATGTTCGATTTTAACATCGTAGATACCTGAGGCATGAAGTATTCTCTCTGCCGCCTCAGCTCCGGTCATCCCGGACATACTCCTTACTCTGGAATACTTGGAAAAGGTGGATTTCACCTTGGCAGAAGCCGCCAGAGTAATTACAATACCGATAATGACTAATATATAAGTGGAATCAAAATAATACGGAAACATAAACATCAACCTTCTTTCTATGTGAATTACCCTTTGATACAATTACTATTCAATTCCGAGCTTCTTACCCACCGGGACGGGATATCCACGGAGGAACGCTTCTGCCGTCATCCGTTTCTTGCCCTCCAGCTGCAGCTCCTTGATCACCAGGGCTTTCTCCCCGGTTGCTACTACAAGAGCATCCCTTCTAACCTGAAGCACTTCTCCCGGCTCTGCTGAAAAGTCAAGCTCCTCCACCTCAGCCCTCCATAGCTTCAGAGTCTTTCCGTCCAGCTTGGTAAATGCGGTCGGCCAAGGATTCAAACCCCTGATCAAACGTTCAATAGCAATCGCCGAAGCCGAAAAATTAATATTCCCCATATTCTTATCGAGAATTTTCACTAAAGTAGCCTCAGAGTCCTCCTGAGGGGTTCTCACTGAGCTTCCATTCTTCAGCTGCTCCAGTACCTCTACCATAAGCTCCGCTCCCAGGTCAGCCAGCTTATTATGAAGACTGCCTCCGGTTTCCTCCTTCGCAATTGGTATGCTCCTCTTTAGGATCATATCGCCGGTATCCAGCTTAACATCCATATACATGATGGTAACGCCGGTTTCTGCCTCACCGTTGATAATTGCATATTGAATCGGAGCGGCTCCCCGGTATTTTGGCAGTAGGGAGGCATGGACATTAATACAGCCATAGGGTGGAATTTCCAGCAGCTCCTTTGGCAGGAGCTGTCCGAAAGCGGCTACCACAATCACCTCCGGTTCCATATCCCTTACCAGCTGGACGAATTCCGGGTTTCTAACCTTAACTGGCTGGTATACCGTCAGCCCGTACTCCAAGGCAAGCTCCTTCACAGGCGGGAAGCTCATTTCCTTCCCCCTGCCCTTTTCCTTGTCCGGCTGTGTAACTACTGCGAGCACCTCATGTCCTGCTTGGATTATTTTTTTTAAGATACTGGCTGAAAAATCAGGTGTACCCATAAATATAAGTCTCATTGCCAACAATCCCTTTCATCAACATATCAAATGCAAATTACTTTTGACATCCGGTATGTTACCTTTATTGTATGCTTAATGATTAGATTATATAGAAAAGCAGTATGAAAATCTACATCTTTAGAAAACCTTAAGAAAGGTTTCATATATTAGGATATCATTTACTCATGCTCCTCATAAACATTCCTGACATCACCCATCACCTTATCCACATAGAGTTCACCATTCAAATGGTCAATTTCATGACAAAGTGCCCGTGCCAACAGCTCCGTACCCTCCAGCTCAAATTCCTTCATCTTCCTATCGAAGGCCCTTACCTTCACATAATTGGGACGCATTACCGTACCGATCTTGCCGGGTATGCTTAAGCAGCCCTCGTCCCCGATTTGCTGGCCGTCTGTTTTAAGGATGACAGGATTAATCAGGATGATTGGGTCATTTCCCTCCTCTGATACATCAATTACAACAACTCTCTTAAGAATACCTACCTGTGGTGCAGCCAGTCCAACACCGTTCGCATCATATAAGGTATCCAGCATATCATCAATTAAGGTTAGGAGCTTATTGTCTACCTCCGTGACCTCCTTACTGATCTTCGTTAAAACACTGTCTCCTATTTCTCTGATATTCCTGATCGCCATCAATTTCATCCTTTCTATCTGTTCATACCATGCTATATTTTATTCTATCTTATCCTGCCTTTGATCAGGCCCATCTATCCTAATAACCACTCATCGGATTAAAATCAAATTGTAGATTACAGCCTGTAAACCGCTCTGAAAAATGATAAAAGCCTTCCAGATAATTCTTTATATCAACCAGCCTGTTATAATCTCCATTCTTCACATAGATGACCTGCCGATAGATATCATTGATTTTTGATATTCCTGCCGGAGCCGGTCCAATTACCTGTACCGGCTGTTCTGTAATATCCTGTACACCGGCTGACATAACACGGTCTGTAGCTCTAAGGACAACCGGCTCCTGCATCGACCCTTTCTCTCCTGATGCTGACGGCTCCTGTATCGGAACCTTCTCTCCTGACTCAGTCGGCTCCTGAACCGGATCTTTCTCTCCTGATGCTGTCGGCTCCTGAGCACCTTCCGTCCTTTTATCCGGATACTTCAGATATTCCTTCAGTGCTTCCCCTGTAAGTTCTGCCGCCCTTACTGCCTTTTCCTCTTCTTTGGAGGTAATCAACACCAACAGAATATGGGCTGCCGGAGGATATTGCATCAGCCTCCGATACAGCATCTCCTGCTCAAAGAAGGCTTCATAATCCCCTTCCGCAGCAGTAATGATACTGTAGTGCTCCGGGTGATAGGTTTGAATGACCACTTCTCCTGTCAATACATCCCGACCTGCCCTCCCGGCCGCCTGGCATAATAGCTCGAAGGTCCTCTCACTAGCTCGGAAATCTCCTGCATAAAGCGATAAATCCGCTGCGATGATCCCCACCAGGGTTACCCTGGGAAAATCATGACCCTTCACTATCATTTGCGTTCCCACCAGAATATCTGCCTTGTGCTCCGCAAAGGAGGCCAGGATCCTTTCATGACCATCTTTATTTTTCGTTGTATCCGTATCCATCCTAAGAACCCTTGCCTGTGGAAATTCCTTTCCTACCAGCTCCTCCACCTTTTGGGTGCCGGTACCAAAAGCAGCGATATATTTGGAGCCGCATGCCGGGCATTTTGTCGGAGCCATCTCTTCATAGCCGCAATAATGACAGAGAATTCTTCCATTGTTATGGGAGGTCAGGGAAATGTCACAATGGGGGCATTTCATGACATGACCGCAGCTTCTGCAGGATACGAAGCCTGCATAACCCCTGCGATTAATAAACAGCATAATCTGTTCCTGTTTCTTCAAACGATCCTGTATCAATTCCTTCAGCTTATTGCTGAAGATCGATTTATTTTTGTTCTTTAGCTCTTCCCTCAGATCAACAATCCATACCTTCGGAGGCACTGCCTCCTTCGCTCGCTTCTTAAGGGTATATAGCTTATATTCCCCCTTAACCGCATTGGTATAGGATTCTAATATTGGTGTGGCTGAACCAAGGATTACGGAAGCACCGGTCAGCTCTGCCCGCTTGATGGCAACCTGAGTGGCATGGTACTTGGGTGTTGTTTCACTTTTATAGCTGTTCTCATGCTCCTCATCTATGATAATTAATCCAAGATTTTTAAAGGGTGTGAATAATGCGGATCTGGGTCCGATGATGATATCAATGAGTCCCTCCTTGGCCCGATTGCTCTGATCGTAGCGTTCTCCCTGTGACATCCTGGAATTGATGATTGAGATTCTATTTCCGAAGCGGCTGTAAAAACGCTTCACCGTCTGATAGGTCAGGGCAATCTCCGGTATCAAAAGGATCACCTGCTTCCCCTTCGCTACCACGGAAGAGATGATATCCATATAGACCTCTGTCTTTCCGCTTCCCGTAATCCCATGGATTAAATAGGTCGATCGGATTCCCCGGTTATATTCCCTGTTAAAGTCATCCACAATATACTGCTGTTCATCATTCAGGATTACAGGATGATAATCCAATTCCTGCTGTCTGATTGGATTACGAAAGATTTGCTCAGATACTGTCCTCGTAACTCCCTGCTTCTCCAGTCCTACAATTGTACTTCTGGAAATACCCAGTTTATTTAACACTTCCTCATAATCTAAGTGATTATTTTTTAGTAAAGCCTCCAAGAGTCTCACACGAGCAGCATAATTTTTCTTTTTCTGATACTCATAATAAAGTTGAACCGCTGCTTCCTGATCCACATTCAGGGTGATGGTTCTCTGCTCCTTTATCTTCACTGCCTTCTTCACCGGAATTACGGTCTTTAAGGCATCGTTCATGGTACCACCGAAGGTTTCCTTCATCCAGTAGGCCAGATATATTAAGTGACTCTCGATGACCGGAGCATCATTGACAACTCTGGTAATCGGCTTAATCTGGTGTACCGGAAGCTTTGGGTCCATAGAGCGTCCCACGATATAACCCTTAATCTGCCGATTTCCCTTGCCGAAGGGTACGGTAACCGGTGCCCCAATCACTGCCGCTTCCGCATATTCTGCAGGAATGGCATACTGATATGTCTTATCAAGATTCTCATGGGATATGTCAATGATGATGTCAGCATATAATTGATAAGACATGCTTGCCTCCTTCCGTGGGGTGATTGGCAGGTTCGGTGAAACGGTTACCTGCTATCAGTATCACGAACCTACGCTTTATGATTGGTATGAATCCCGAAGGACAATTGCCTCTATCTATATAGGCAAGACCTTAGGCGGTTTTCCCTCTATTGCTCTGCCAAGACATCATAAATCAGCTCCCTGTCATCCATATGGTGCTTGACACCCTTGATTTCCTGATAGTTCTCATGACCCTTCCCAGCTATGACGATAACATCCCCGTCCTCAGCCTGCTCGATACAATAGCGGATGGCTTCTTTTCGGTCAAGAATCGCTACATATTTTCCCGGTCCCCTCTTCACACCCACGAGAATATCGTTACTAATATCCTGAGGTTCTTCAAAACGGGGATTATCCGAGGTGATCACGGTCAGGTCTGCCAGCTTGGAGGAGATTTCTCCCATCTCGAAACGACGGTCCCTGGATCGATTTCCACCACAGCCGAACAAGCAGACCAGACGTTTTGGCTTGTATTCCCTTAGAGTAGTCAGCAGGCTCTCAAGACTCATCGCATTGTGGGCATAATCGATCATCACGGTATAACGGTCGGATGCCGGTACCAGCTCCACTCTGCCTTTTACTCTTACCTTCTGCAGAGCGCTCAGGATCCGATCGGCGGGTACGTTAAAGTGTCTGCAAAGTGCTATGGCACAGAGAGAATTATAGACACTGAACTTTCCGGGGATATCCACCTCTACCTCCATATCCATCCGTCCACTGACCTGATAGGATACACCCAAGGCTCCTGCTTTTTGAAATAGTTTCACCTTAGTCGCTCTGAGATCTGCTGCCTCAGAGAAACCGAAGGTTTCAATTGTACAGGTATGGCCCTTGATGATCTCCTCGGCATGGGAGTCATCAATATTAATTAAGCCTGCCTTACATTGCCGGAACAGCTTACTCTTGCAGCTGAGATAATCCTCGAAATCCTTATGTTCATTTCCCCCGATATGGTCCGGCTCCAAATTGGTAAAGATACCATAATCAAAGGTAAATCCGTCCATCCGGTGCAGCATCAGGCCCTGGGAGGATGCCTCCATGACTACACAGCTGCAGCCAGCTTCAACCATTTTAGCAAAGGTTTGCTGGATGATATAGGATTCCGGTGTTGTATTATTGGCAGGAATGATTTCCTCACCGATGATGGTTTCAATTGTACCAATCAAACCGGTTTTTATTCCCGAATGTTCCAGAATGGATTGAATCATATAGGTAGTTGTGGTTTTCCCTTTTGTTCCGGTTATACCGATGGTGGTCAGCTTTTCGGCAGGATGTCCGAAAAATGCTGCTGCCATATTCGCCAGAGCTACTCTAGTACTAGGGACCTTGACAATGGTGACCTGCTCGGGATTGATTACTTCCTTTTCTGTGATTATGGCTGCCGCTCCTTTTGCAACCACCTCCCCGATATAATCATGCCCATCGGATACTGCACCGGTGATGCAAACAAATACGCATCCCTTGGAAGCCTTTCTGGAATCATACACTAAATCTGTGACAGAAATATGAACATCTCCCTGGATGCAGTTATATTCAAAACGCTCTAACAAATAATCCAGCTTCAAACCAAATCCTCCTTTATGATAAACTACTTACTATAGTATATTTAGCGTAACCTATCCTATGAATGATGGATGCTGTGAGTTCCTGCAGCATACAAATAAAACATGGGGTTCCTCCCCATGAATATCTATTTCCTAATTCATATTATAGGTTAATTTTTCGTTTTGTAAAGAAAAACATAGTATGCCACCTTACCTCAGAACCGATCCTTTCCCTTAGAAAGGGATCAAAAAAGCCTGCTCCAGCCTTATGAAACCCTTCCGGAGCAGACCCTTCCTTATTACACTCTTCTTGTCCTAATCATTCCTTTCACATGCCAAGATCCAAATATCCTACCTCCGGCAGCCTCTTCAGAATAATCTCTGCTGCCATATTGATAAAGCTGCTGCAGTGATTTAGAATAATTCCATCACTGGTCACCACATTCCCAAGCCTCTTAAGCAGGGCATCCACATTCCCTTCTAATTGAACGGATACCTCAAAGGGATACTGCTCCAAGCCCTCCATAATCCGGGTTTTCAATCTGCCGGTGTTGGAAACGGGAGCATCCAGGTAGAAGCTAGCTCTGCTCACTCCCATATCCATAAGCTGATCACCAATCAAAGCAATCGCCCGATCGGTTTTATCGATTAATCGATAGGTTCCCCTGAGGCCTGCCAGGTCACGGATGGTACGATCCATACAAAGAATCAGTGTGGATCCGGAAAGTGCTACCTCCAGCGTAATAATCAGGTTGAGCCCGTCAATGAATACCTCCTGGCCTCTCACCTCGCCTTCAATCAGCTTCTTTAAACGCAGTTCCACAATATCCCGCTCCGCGGTTGCCCGTAAAATGGCTAGTCTCTGCCTCTCACTGAGCATATAATGATTTCCGACAAAGGTAGAAACACTTTTGATCGGATATCCTCGTTCCAGTAGATACAATAGCTCCTGCTGTGCTCTCCGAAGAAGGGGCAGCTGATCAGCAGCAAACTGAACCCGGTCCGTATCAATATAACCCCTTCTGACTTCACCGGCCATTGCTTACCTCCTGATCCCCTGCTTTACTCTGTACTGTATCACTTTCTGTTTGATTGATCATTTAACCTTACTCTGTGGTAATCTCATCGGATTCTGTACTTCATATAAATGGGAGCTTATATAAAAGTTTAGTGAGCTATATTTTACAATAAATTAATTCTGCAAATTGCCCGTATTTTTTTACTTCCTTCAAATAAAATCGCTTCAAGGCTTCCTTTTGAGAAAACAAAGGGATTCCTCTTCCCAATAATACCGGGGCGACCTGTATCATCATGTGATCAACCATATCGTGATCAAGGAGAGGTGCTAAAATTGTGTTTCCTCCGACAATCCAAATATTTTTATCCTTTTCGATTTGCTTCACAAAACTAACAACATCACTATTCACCGGGATAAATCCCCCGACTGATAAGCCTTCTGCATGGGTAAAAACATAATTTGTGGTTGATGAATAAATACGATCTGCATTCTCCATTTTTTCAATTACTTGAAAGGTTCTTTTGCCCATGATAGTAATATCCATTCTGTTATAAAAGCATTCATAATCAGTTTCTTCTGGATCACCGCTTTGATAAAGCCAGTCCAGCTTATGATTAGAATCAGCCAGATACCCATCCAGGGTAATACATCCGTAGAAAAATACACTCATTTATACCCCTCCTATAAC
Organism: Bacillota bacterium; assembly: GCA_023435645.1. Classification (GTDB taxonomy): domain Bacteria; phylum Bacillota; class Clostridia; order Lachnospirales; family Lachnospiraceae; genus Mobilitalea. The sequence continues at coordinate 9,664 of JAEYRK010000050.1, read as the reverse complement.
AATTCGAACTTAGAATCCCTTCTATTCTTTGGAAATTATAATTGAATTATATCAGGAATGGTCTCTTTTTACAATTGCACTATAGTGGCTGAATGTAACATGAATGTATCATGAATGTGTCAAGTACTCTGTGACAAAGTGCTATTCCGTCTTTTCTTCAATGTATTTTAACATGCGTACGGATAAGTACACCTGTTTTCTATAGGTAGTCATTTTGTCAGATAGCTCTTCACCTCCATCCTCTCTCCGTCCGTCCAAATGGTAATCGCTCCGTACTCATTGGTAATTAGGATCCTGGCACCATGCTGATATAGCCTATCGATCAATTCTTTATGGGGATGGCCATAACGATTATCCTGTGCACAGGAAATCAGAGCATACTCCGGCTTAATTATCTGAAGAAATTCATCTCCTGTAGAGTTTTTAGAACCATGATGGGCAACCTTCAGCACGTCATAGTCCCTTATGGACTTATCCCCGGCAACTCCGCTTCCACTCACCAGCCTCTCCATCACCAAGCTTTCACCGTTCCGCTCCAAGTCCCCGGTTAATAACAGATCGAATGCTCCATAGCTAACACTTAATACCATAGAATAGGAATTACTGGATGTGAACTGATAACCTCTCACCGGATGAAGGCATTCTATTCTTAAGTCACCGTCTACAATCTCGGCTCCTGCATTGAAATAAAGAACCTTGATCCCTAGGCTATTGGCCAGCTGTTCTAAATTCAGATAGGCCTCCTCCGCTGACAGTCTGTCCTTCGGTAGCCCGGTAACAGGATGGCTATGATCAGAATACACACCCTTCTGCCCGTAATTCTCCCGTTCTACAGCTTCATCCCTTCTTCCGTATTCTCTCATCTCCTTATCCTTCGTGAGTTGATCGGATGTCATCAAGCTTCTGCTCAAAACCTCTATCCCCGGCAGAACAAGATGCTTAATTTGTATTCTCCCCCCTTCCATCAATTCCTTTAATCCGCTGATATGATCTTCATCTGCATGGGTGACAAGGGCATAATCAATACAGGCTTCTCCGATGGATAATAAATACGGACTGAGTCGGTAGGTCCCAACCCTCCCAAGATCAGAGCTGCCTCCATCAATCAGGTAGGTTGTACCCGTCTCATTCTTCATAAAAATGGCTTCCCCCTGACCGACCTCCAGCATCGTCACAGATAATCCAGTGCTTCTTACCGGTATCAGCAGTACGGTCACAGCAAGGACCGGGAGAAGAATCAGACGTCTCCATTGATGTTTTCCTACTGCCCATAGAAAGCAGATCAGCAGTAGTAAATAGACGATAATTCTGATTGCCCCCGGCTTACCCGTGGTATAAAGATTTCCCGGAAGACTGCTGCCCAGCCTGCAGATTGCTTCGTAGTATTTTAGTAGTATACTTGCCCCTCCAATAAGAAATACACCCAAGGACATGCAAAATAAACCAGCAATTCCGGCGGCTATGGCTGACAGCATAAGCACCGTCATGGTTGGCAGAATCAATAGATTGATGATTACGCTATAGACCGGAAGCTGATAGAAGAAACACATCAGCAAAGGAAGTGTCATTAGTTGGGCACTGATACTGGCCAGTAGCCCGTAGCATATCTTTGATTTGAAAGGAAACAGCTGTTGCAGACAGGGAAGTAGCACAGAGATCCCAAACACCGCTCCGAAGGAGAGCAGAAAGCCGGGTGAGAATAGCTGCAAGGGGTTCTTCAGAAGAATTAGAAAAGCACATAAGGCTAAGGCAGAGATTGAATCATAGGTTTTCCCAAAGAGCTTGGCAAACAGCAATACCGTAAACATCACGACTGCCCTGTTTGTAGAAACACTGAAGTCTGTCATGAGTCCATAGCCATATACGACTAGGAGGGATAGGACAGCGGAGGGAAGCAGTCCGAACCGGCATTTCATTAAGAGCTGATATAGGGTGTATCCGATGATGGTAATATGCAGACCGGATATCGCAAGGATATGCGCAATGCCGTTATCCTGATACAGCTGATTTAGCTCCTCTTCCAGCAGATATTTCTCCCCCAGTAGCATAGCGGTGATTACCCCAGCCTCCCTCTCAGAAAGGATATCTGCATATACAGAGGTAAGCCTTTGCCTGAGCTTCCCAAGCCAGGTATGGAAGCTGGATGAGCTGTGGTTCGTTATTATAATCTCCTTAGCCTTCATCTTGTAATCAATGTTTTGAATTTTATAGTACATCCGTTCATTAAATTGCCCCGGATTGGAAGGCTTTAGGAAGCTTGAAATCCGCCCTGAGGCCTGTAGCTTATTCCCGACTTGATAGCTGTTTTGATCAGCGGTGTATATCATGATACGCTCTACCGGATAGGAGTCCCCACCGGCTAGGGTAATGATATTATCCCTTGTATAAAGTGTTCTGCCCGAGGCTCTCTCCCTAATCATGGTGATCTCTCCGGTCAGGGTAACCTCCGGCCCAATGGCCAAGGCCCTGTCTGCTTCCGTAGGATTTAGCCTCTGTCCCATGATCAGGAAGCCAAGCAGCATCAGAAGCGGCATACACCAAAGGAACCCATCCTTCCTATTTATGCAGCCTACCTTGATCTGATACATCAAGAGATTGATCAAAAGCACATGAATAAGGCATAGCAAAAGCAGGAAGGGACCGGGAAACCGATACCATGCCAGCAAGAGACCGACGAAATAAGCCCCGAACAGCCAGACGAAAGGCCTTTTAATCACAGAATCGCCCCCTATTCTATTCAATACTATATGGAATCTCTAAAGCATGAGAATAAACTAAGATAGAAAATAACTAAGATATCCTTTGGACTAAGTATGATATGGACTAAGATTTGATAAGAGCTAAGGTATCATAAGACCTAAGAGATGATGAACTACGATTTCATTGAAGCAAATGGATTCGATGAGTGTAGAGCTCAAAAACACTATAGGCTGCTTGCTTCATCAGCTATGATAACTGCCCTGGGGAAACCTTATTTTCCCTAGGGCAGTACTCTATTTACTACCGGGTTCAATGATATCCAGATTACGCTCAAAGAATCCATTGAAGGGTGAATAGTCGCGGAACTTCTCCACCAGCTTCCCATTAATCTGAAATTGCACCTTACTGATATCGGGAAGCTCAACCAGTGAATTCACAATGGAATAGATGGTAGCTTCTTCCGAGATTCCCGGGATGGGATCCAGGAATTTCTCATTAAAGTCGATATAGCAAACACCTTCCCTGCTGTTCACATTCAAGAGGGTAGTTCCCTCCGGTATGGTTTTATACATTCCCAGAGCGATCGGTCCATTGATCAGCTGATTGATAACAATCTCTTCAATTGAACCGCTTCCGGTGTATTCTATCACCGAATTGGTAGCTACCAGGGTTTCACCGCCTTCTGCTCCATAGTATAATGTCACCTTATAATTTGTCTCCGCACCGATGGTCTCGATGAAATCTCCCGCCGTCATTAACCCGATCTTAATTCCATTGGAATCAATGAGCGGTTGACTATTTACATTAAAAATGATGTAATCCACACCGGGTATTTGGCTTAAGGTCTTTACGATGGTAGCACGACATAGAACCTCAGGAATCCCTTTCAACTCACTATAGTTTGCTTCAAAATTGATTGTCAGGCTATTATCGTCACTAAAGAAATATTCTTTCATTGCAATCGTATCCGATAACGCTCTTTTATAAACCATATTCTTGGGTTCTGTTTTCAGCGCGCGAAAAAGCTCCTCCACCAGGGCCTCCTTTGTGGTTTCCGTGGGCTCATAGCTCTCACTGACAATCCCGGAGGATTTTGTATCGAGGTAATAGATATTATAGCTTGCTTTTTGATTCTCCTGTTTCCCATTCTTTCCGCAGCCGGCAAGGGCTACCATAAGAATGAAAAGCAAAAGACTCAAGCCTAACAGCTTCTTCATAGTATCCTCCATCCTAATGTCCGGTTCTGACAGGATGATATCTCATTCCTGTTAAGCAATGTAATTTAGCGGGATTCTCACATTGAAGGTGGTACCTTCACTTTCCTTACTATAAACCTTAATTGCTCCCCGATGCATCTGAATAACATTCTTGGTGATTGCAAGTCCAAGTCCGGTACCCCCGGATTCCCTGGATCTTGCTTTGTCCACACGATAGAATCTTTCGAAGATAAAATCCTGTGCTTCCTCAGGTATGCCAATACCGGAGTCTGATATCTTAACATAGAAATATTTATGATCTGCATTTAAGGATACCCGGACCCATCCGTCTTCCACATTGTACTTCACTGCATTTTCAATCAGGTTTGAAATCGCCAGGGATAATTTTACCTCATCCACCTCTGCGATTACCGGACGGAAGCTTTCGAAGATCATCTCGATGTTCCGTTTCTTTGCAATCGGACGCAGTCGCTTTAAGATTTGCTCCAGCAGCTCATTAATATTTATTGTGGTAATATTCATGTCCCCTGCTGTTTTATCCAGCTTAACGAGGGACAATAGGTCGTTGATGATCTTATTCTCCCGCTCGATTTCATCTGTGATATCCGTCAGGAATTCACGATATAGCTCCACCGGTGCATCCTCCTGCATAATGAGGGAATCTGCCAGAACCTTAATTGAGGTAATCGGGGTTTTCAACTCATGGGATACATTGGACACAAACTCCTGTCTGGAATTCTCCAGCTTCTGCAGACGAGAAACCATGTGGTTGAAGGAATCGGATATCTTCTCAACCTCATAATACCCCTTAATCGACAGCTTCTCATCCATAAAGCCTTCGGTCAGACGGTCAATGGAACTCACGACGGAGGTCAGGGGTTTGATTAATTTCCCGGAGAAATAGATGGCAAATGCGACAATGATTACCGAAAGAGTGATTAAGAATAAGACAGCCCTTTGCTCCAGGCTGTTTAAAATGACCTGAACGTCTTTTGTGGACGAATTCATAATAATAACACCGATTGTGTCCACGGAAAGTGTGTCCTTGATCGGATAGACAATTCTGATATATTGGTTTTCCTTGTCATAATTCTTATTAATTACACCGTTAAAGCATTGAAGTACTTCTTTAGATATCAAATACTTACCGGTCTCCAACCCGTAAGAATCATTTACAATATTTAAATTATTATTGATAATCAGAATCTTGCCGCGATAAATCTCAGCCATTCTTGCAACCTCAGTCTCAATCTCAGGAACCTCAGCCATGGTCAGATAGCCTGTTTTCTGAAGCATATTGCCAAGAATATTCGCCCGATTCTGAAGATCGGTCATTCTGTTGCTGATTGTTCTGTTTTCATAGTTACCCAATAGCAGACTTGAAAATAAGCCTAGCGGTACCACACCTACCACGATAAAAATCAGCAGCATGTAGATACGCATGCTATTTAGGAAACGTAATTTAGTCCTGATCCTGGAAAAAATAGCCAACACCCCATTTTGTATGTATATATTTTGGTTCACTCGGATTGCTTTCTATCTTTTCACGAAGTCTTCTGATGTGGACATCCACTGTCCTGACATCTCCCGGATAATCATAGCCCCATACGATATTCAGCAGATTCTCTCTACTGTAAACCTTATTCGGATTGAACACCAGCAGCTCCAGCAGATCAAATTCCTTGGCAGTAAGATTCACTTCCTTGCCCCCAATGTAAACCCTTCTGTTCTCACAATCTATCTTCATATCACCAAAGGTAACGGACTTACTTTCAGCCACTGCCGGGGTATTCCTTCCGCTACGGCGCATGATTGCCTTAATTCTGGCCTTTACTTCCAGGATATTGAAGGGCTTGGTAATATAGTCATCGGCACCGTATTCCAGTCCCAATATCTTGTCCATATCATCACCCTTAGCCGTCAGCATAATAATCGGCATGGTGGAAAATTCACGAATCTGCTGGCATACATCAAAGCCGGAAAGCTTAGGTAGCATCACATCCAGCAGTATAACATCATATTCCTTCTTCCTTGCGGCCTCCAGTGCTTCTTCACCATCATAGGCACAATCCACCTCCATGCCATCCTGTTCCAGGCTGAAGCGTATTCCCTTCACAATCAATTTCTCATCATCCACCACAAGTACTTTCTTCGCCATTTCTCCACCTCATTTATATGGAGGCCTTGACAGCCTCCAGAAATTTATCATTATGTTATAACCTAAGTTATAACCAGCTGCACAAAACTATTCTACTGTAATATAGGCTACAATCTGACCGAACAAGCCTTCTTTGATCCCCGGGACCTGCATCAGCTCCTCAAGGGCTGTAAATGCTCCGTTGGCATTCCGATAAGCGATGATACTCTCAGCCTTCGCCTCTCCGATCCCCGGAAGCTCCATCAGCTCCCCGGCCCCCGCCCGGTTAATATTCACCAGCCTTTGTTTGGTCTCCTCTTCTTTAATAGCGACCTCTCCCACAATAAATTCCTCGGGGCTAAGCCCTTTCAGCTCATCCTTCGTAGGGATATAAATTCGTTGACCATCCGCAAGCAGCATCGCCTGATTAATATAATCCCCGGCTGCCGCTTCTGTCAAGCCTTCTGCCAGTGCAATCACATCCACAAGCCTGGCTCCTGCCCCTACCCGGTATACGGCCGGCTTACGGACTGCACCGCACAGATGAATATAGAAATCGGTACTGTCTGAAGCTGCTCCAAGCGCTTGTCCTGGAGGATAGCCTTCTTGTCCCAGCTTAGTAGCTTCTCCTTGTGTCTTTCCTATGGCTGCAGCTGTTTGAGCTGCTTCCGGGAGTCTATCCATATCCGCCTGTATGTTACTGATGGAGGCTTGGTTCGGCTCCGTCAAAGCTGTTATTACCGGTGTAGCACTTCCCCTTCCCGGATAGGTGTAATAATAGCCTACTCCCGCAGCAATCAGGAGAAAGCCGGTACCCAGCATTACCATGGTTTTCTTATTCATAATCCTCATCTCCGATCCATGCATTCTCTGCCCTTCGGCTAGCTGATGCATTCCATCAAAGACTTAAAAAGTACCCTCTATACCTTTATGATTATTCATTTCTTATTTTACATAATCAGTACAATGATTACAATAGGCAATTCGGAGAATTGGCAACTTTTTTCTGTACGTTATTTCCATTTAAATATAATGATACCAGCCAGTACGAAGACCAGTCCGAGCAGCTTTCTAAGCTCAAAGGGAGCTCTTTCTGTCCCACATAAGCCAAGCAGTTCAAATAAATAGGCCACAAGTAGCTGGGAGGTAATAATGAACATGTTCGCTCTGGCGGGCCCCAGCACATCCACACTCCTGATTACGGTATAGGTGATCATAGCTCCGATCACCCCTCCCAGGAGCATATACTTATGATCGATCCTGAAGAGGGCTGCAAAGCTACCCTGCCTCCCTGTAGTAAACCAGGCTGCAAGGCATACCAACAGCGCAGTAAATTGAACGAAGCTGGCACAGACCCAGATGCCGGTCTGCTTGGTAACTCCTGTATTAAATACACCTTGTGTGCTCATCAGAGCACCGGAAAGAATTGCGATTAGGATTCCCCACATATGAATGTAAGCCTTTCTGGAATGGTTTGTGATCTGTCGTGAGAACATGCCACAGGGCACACGGGAAGAAGCAGGAAGGATAGCCTTCTGCTATTCTTCCTGCTTTAACATCCCCATTATCCAGAAATCTATGCAATATATTTGGAATTTTTATTCCAGCCTTCCTAATACCCCATCCAGTATGGCTATCATTTCATCAATATGCTTTTCTTCAACCACCAGCGGCGGTATAAATCGGATGATATGACTTCCCGCCGCAATCAGGATCAATCCGGAGTTCATCGCTTCATTGATGATACCCTTTACTTCTATCGTAAATTCCAGTCCTTGCATCAACCCTTCCCCCCGGTGCTCCTTGATGAAGGAATACTTATTCGCAAGCCCCTGAAGCTTCTGTGCTAGGTATGGAGCCGTTTTATTAACCTTATCTAAAAGCCCCAGCTCGTCATATAAATCAAACACCTTACTGACTGCAGCAGTTACAAATGGATTGCCACCATAGGTGGTTCCATGATCACCGGGCTCAAATGCCTTCGCCACCTTCTCCGTAGCTGCAAAGGCTCCTACCGGAACTCCGCAGCCAAGGGCTTTGGCACAGGTAATGATATCCGGCTTAATATGATATTTTTGATATGCGAACATTGCCCCGGTCCTTCCCATACCGCATTGAATTTCATCCAGAATGAGCAGGATATCCTTTTCATCACAAAGCTTACGGATTCCCTCCATAAACTCAGGCTTCGCCGGATAGATGCCACCCTCTCCCTGGATTGGCTCAAGTAGTATAGCACTGGTATGATCAGTAATCAGGCTCCTCACACTGTCAAGATTATTAAATTCGGCGAATACCACCCCGCCAATCAGGGGCTCAAAGGCTTCCCTATACTTCTTGGTTCCGGTGACACTTAAGGCCCCCATACTCCTTCCGTGAAAGGAGTGCCCCATAGAGATAATTTGGCTATCTGCTACTCCATGCTTGCTATAATAGTATTTTCTGGCGAGCTTAATGGCACCCTCAATCGCCTCTGTACCGCTGCTTGTAAAAAAGACGCGATCCATTCCTGAGGCCTTTATTAATTTCGCTGCAGCCTCAATGGAGGGTACATTGTAATAATAATTAGAGGTATGCAAAAGCTTATCAATCTGTGCCTTTAAGGTGTTATGAAAGGCCAGATTCCCATAGCCAAGCGCAAATACAGCAATTCCTGCCGCAAAATCCAAGTATTTCTTGCCCTCTATATCGGATAGGTATAAGCCCTCCCCCTGATCCAGAACGATTTGGAACCGGTTATAGGTATGCATCAGCAGCTGTTCTGCCTGCTCAATCAATTGCTTCGTTTTCATACTACATCCTCTCTCCTGCTGTCCTGCCCGGGAATGGCAAAGCCGGAACCATGCTAGTTTACGGTTTCATTTTCAAAGATTTTCTCTCTATGGATGATCGCAGTTCCAATCCCTCGGTTCGTAAAGAACTCCAGTAAGAGGCAATGCTCCATTCTGCCGTCCAGGATATGTACTCGGGATACCCCATTCCTTACTGCGTCAACACAGTTCTTTAGCTTAGGGAGCATACCCCCTCCGATATAACCGCTGTCTAAGAGCTCATCCGCTTTTTCCAGGGTCAGTACGGATATCAGGGTACTCTTATCCTGAGGGTCCTGATAGACCCCCTCAATGTCCGTAAGGAAGGCCAGCTTTTCCGCCCTAATGGCTGTTGCCACAGCACAAGCCGCATCATCCGCATTGATGTTATAGTTCTGGAAGCTATCATCCAAGCCGATCGGTGAAATCACCGGAACAAAATCATTATCAATCAGGGTATTGATCAGCTCCACATTCACCTCTTTGATGTTTCCGACCATACCGATATCCTGACCGTTCACCAGCTTTTTCTCTACCTTTAGGGTAGCACCATCCTTACCGCTGATGCCGACTGCCTTAACTCCTAGCTTCTCCAGCATCTGGACCAGATTCTTATTTACCTTTCCGAGAACCATTTCCGCGATTTCCATGGTCTGTTCATCAGTGACCCTGAGTCCCTCCACGAAGGTGGATTCATGTCCAAGCAGGCTGAGCCATTTCGTAATTTCCTTACCGCCTCCATGCACGATGATGGGCTTCATACCCACCAGCTTTAGGAGGGCGACATCCTTGATCACATT